>CAZTWS010000014.1:0-64042 GCA_964618225.1 uncultured Planctomycetaceae bacterium | reverse complement strand
TTGGATTGGGCACTTGCCAACAAAAAACCTCGGCCGACGAAGGGGGTTCGTCGACCGAGGCATGTGTTGTTTTCGATTTTTTTCGGCTTTCTTCTGGCCGACAGCTGAGAGCTGACAGCCAAGAGCCATCCTAGTATCGGCACTCAATACCGGCTTGAATACCGTGGATGATCAACGAGTTATTCGAATCGATGAGGCCTACCCAGTCGCCGTTCGTGTAGTCGGTAGCGATCTGTTCGGTTGCCGTGGCGATGCCCGATAGAGCGAACGCCCGGTAGGCCAACATGGCTCGCCAGTTGCAGCTAATGTCGTACGAACCACCGGCACGCAATTCGCCGAGGAACGCGATATCGGTTTTGTCGCTTTCGACATAGAAGTCATTTTGGCTGTGGGTATAACGAATCATACCCCCGTTCGACCACATGCTTTGCTGATGCTCGATCATGTTGGCCATGATGCCGAAATTGCTGTTGAGGAAGAAGTTCCACTTGCATCCCACGCAATAGTTCATCATCCAGCCCAATTGCGGACCCACCAGATTGTTGTCGACTTGGATGTCGTAGTAAATCTGGTTCGAGTCGCCCCTCCAGCCGTCATACATCGTGTCGTCGTAGTTGCCGCCACCGACGTAAGTGCCGTATTCGGTGTCGTACCCGAAATCGTCGTCGGTGCGGAAGTAGCGTACACCGCATGAGCCGAACATCGAGAAGCACGACTTCGGAGCACACGATGCCTGGCATGGGTCGCAACCCGTGTTGCAGCTACCGCCACCGATGTTGCAGATCGGGAAACGAATGATATTCAGTTCCAAGTTCTGAGCCTGGAAGTTCGTGCGAACACGCTGGGCGACGACCGTGTAATAACCAGGGTCACCGGGCATTGGCATCGGTACCGGCGCTTCGATTGGCATACTGTATCCGTAATACTCGTTCATAGGGCGGTAGCCAGCACCACCACCATTGTGTTCGAGACCGGCGAAGTTGATCATGCCGTAGCGTCGGGTATCGGGCATTCCCGTAAAGTCTTGGACGGTTGTCTGCTGTTGCAGATCGTCGTCTAATCCCCACCACCCGATTTCCCAAGCATAAGTTTGAGGAGCACAGCACGGGTCGCAGCCATCGCCGATAGCGAACGTGCTGCCAAAACGAACTTCCACACCGGAGCGAAAATCATGATCTGGCGACACCAGTACCGTGCGATCGCCCTGTGGGTAGTAGGAAGGAGGCATGGTACTGTGATCCACGCTAACCGTCATCTTTCGTGGCGCAGGCCGATCGCGTTCCATGAACAGCCAATACACGCCGCCGAACCAAACGGTGTCGTGGCACGGGTTGTCGAAATACTTCGACAGGCCGTGGCCTTCGTTGCAGCCTTCGCCCGAGTAATAGCTCGGGTAGCTGCCTTGCGCATCGGGATAGCCACCATTCGGGTAACCGCCAGCCGGCACATGCGCCGCGCCGTGGGGCATTGTTACCGATTGCTCAGCACCCGCTGGTGGCGGAATGGTTTCTTCAATGGTCGGCTCCGGAGAGTTCGGTTGGTAGGCCACGTACGGATAGGTACGGCCTTGCGCGGCCGTTGGACCATACGTTGGATTCGGTGCATAGGCTGGCGACGGTGCGTAAGCAGTCGTGGGGCCGTAAGCCGGAGCTTGTTGAGTGTATGTTGGCGCTTGAGCCACGTACGCTGGTTGCTGTTGCTGAGCGTAAACAGGTGCTTGTTGCGCGTAGGTCGGTGCCTGGGGTTGAACCTGAGGCTGGGCAACGCCAGGAACGTAAGCGGCCGACGTTTGCGGATACGGAACGACCGGTTGCGTTGCCACTTGCTGCTGAGGTGCCGCCTGTTGCCAGTAAGGTGTTGTGGCGGCAACACGCGTCGGAGCGGGCGCAACTGGTTGAGCAGCTTGCTGCGTTACCGTGTTTGCAACCGGCTGCGTGGCGACCGGGGTGGTCGGCTGGTAAGGTGCGTACTGAGCCGCGACCGGCTGCGCGCCAGCGCCAGCCAGAACGGCCGCGGTAGCGGTCATGCGAATCCATGCCAGATGAATTTTCATCTGTCGTTCTCCTTCCCTGAAGTTCCCTGAAGGCGGTATCGGTGGGAAGCTCACCGCCGATCGCGAGAGCCTTCCGCCTGAGATTTTCGCTAGGTTTTTGACGTGCGGCGTTTGAGGCCGTCGCCGTATTTTGGCATCCTTGCCATTTTGAAGAGATTTTTGGCTAGCCCGGTCGGCGTAACATCCGCGCGGCGCAAGCCGAATTACTCCCCGCTCTTCCAAATCGACTACCCGCCGGGCTTAGACCGCACAATCGTTACGACGCAGACCAAGAATTCATGCGATGCGCGCATGGCAATCGATGCAACGTGAAAAGTTTTCGCCAAAAGAATTGATTGCGCGATCACCGCAATTTAACAGCCGCGTAAAAAGCTGAGGTTCTGCACAGGCCCATAGTTGGTAGAAATACTGGCCAATTCCGTGCGAATACTAAGGCAAAGCGATAAGTGCTAGCAGGCGCGCGGGTCGTTTCGTTTAACATTTCATTGGCTTTGATTAAAGGAAGTGCCGCTAGCGGGCTTATCAAAAATCGGTCAGTTTGCGTGGCCTCACGGCGACACGCAGTGCGTTGGCGACTGCGGTGACATCGATCAATTCCTGCACGATTGCACCGGCCACAGGCGGCAGAAACCCGAATGCGGCAAATAGCATTGCCACGATGCTTGCCGCCATGCCGCCAACGGCACTTTGCAGGGCGATGCGGCGCATGCGGCGGCTGATGTGCAAGAACTCGTCGACCTTCGATAACATGCTGTCCATGATGACGACATCGGCAGCCTCGGTTGTGACATCGCTATTCTGACCAAATGCGATGCCCACCGTGGCGGCGGTAAGGGCCGGGGCGTCGTTGATGCCGTCGCCCACGAACACGGTGTTTGCACGGGCCGTTTCTGCTCGCACGATTTCCAGCTTTTCTTCAGGACTCTTGCCGGCTTCGATATGGGAAATGCCGACTTGCTCGGCCAGATAGCGAACTTCCGATTCGCGATCGCCGGAGACAAGCATGATTCGTTGAATTTGATGCTGCGGCTTCAAGTGCTCGACGAACGGCACGCCCTCGCGTCGCGGGGCATCGCGGAATTGGTAAGTTGCCGCGTACTTTCCGTCGACAAGAATAATGCACTCCATGCCGCCTACTGGCGGCGGCAGCATTGGGTCGGTATCCGGCAACTCATTGTGTAGTTGCTTTCGGCTAGTGAGGCGTACCTCGCGGCCGGCAACGCGGCCGATGAGTCCTTTTCCGGCCGTTTCGTTCACTTCGGCCACTTCATGCAGCACCACCCCCTCGGCTTTGCCGGCTCTTACAATCGCATCGGCCAGCGGATGCTTCGAATACTGTTCGATGCTGGCAACGAGCGACAGAACTTCGTGGGGATCGAATCCGGGCATAACGTTTTGGTGAACGAGCTGCGGCTCTCCGTAGGTGAGCGTGCCAGTTTTGTCGAAAATAATCGTGCGGCAGGTGCTTACAACTTCCAGCACAGCGGGGTCGCGAACCACGATCGCCCGCTTTGCCGCTAGGGAGATTGAACCAATCACCGCAACAGGAATTGCGATAAGCAGCGGACACGGAGTTGCCACGACCATCACCGCGAGAAAGCGAACCGGGTCGCCACTAGCGAGCCACGCCGCGAGGGCCATGACGATGGCGATGGGCGTGTACCACGCGCCAAGTTGATCGCCAAGCCGACGAATGCGGGGGCGCTGCTGTTGCGACGACTGCATGACGTTCATGATCTTGGCGTAACGAGAATCTTGGGCCAACCGGTCGGTTCGCACCGTAAGCGCTGATTCGCCGTTGATGGCACCGGAGAGAACGGTCGAGCCAGGCGTTTTTGAAATCATGTACGGTTCGCCGGTGAGGTACGACTCGTCCATAACGCCGTGGCCTTCGGTCACGGTGCCGTCGACGGGGCACACTTCGTGAGGGAACACGAGTACCAAGTCGTTCACGGCAACTTCCGACAACGGCACGTCTTCAATCGTTGCATTTTGCTTTCGATGCGCAACGGTCGGCATGCGTTTGGCAAGCGCCTCTAACACCGACGATGCGCTGCGCACCGCATAGGCTTCGAGCGCTTCGCCGCCGGAAAGCATGAGCACTACGAGCACACCGGCCAGGTATTCGCCGAGCACGATGGCCGTGACGATCGAAATACCGGCGATAAGATCGGCCCCGAACTCACGGTGAAATAGTTTTACGATCAACTCCCACACGAGCGGCACACCACCGAGAACGAGCACGACGAGCAGCGGCCAGTTGGCGATTTCCGTTGATAAGCCGACCGCGTACCGCAGAATGAGGTAAAGCACGATGGCCACGATCGCCAATGCGGCGATCAACGTTTGCTTTCGGTATGCAGTGAGGTTGGTTTGCATGTTCAACGGCGTGTGCGGATGGAATTTCCTTTGCTTTGTTGAAAACATGCTGTAGAAGGCCTCTCTGAGGCCGATTACGCACACCACTTGAAAACGTGATCGGCGTCGGAGACGCCTCCTACATCTGCATGAGGCATGGTTTCAATAAAGCAGACTTAGTTCATGTCGAACACATTCTGGCGATAGTATAAGCCATCGGTGGCGCACGTTCGGCGCGCGGTATTGGCGTGAATCCTCCGAATGAGGGCCATTTTATTGATGCGGCGATGGCGTCCCGCGCTGCCTGCGATGCCTCGAAGCGGTTTGGTACGTAGATGCGCTAAACTCCTCCCCTGGGTTTTGAGCATCTACGTGCCAAAAGCGGGAGAGGGTCGAGAGTCTAGGGTCGAGAGCCGGACGCTGCGCGCGTAGCGCGTGCGCGGCCCTGTGGAATGGGTTGTCAAAGAGCGAAGATGAAGACTGAGAGGGCCAAGCCGTGCGTGGCTTGGCTGATTGGTACGGGTTACGGAGCGTGGGTTGATGAACAGGAGCTTACACCATTAGTGTTCTTTTGTCCACACTCTATTTCCGGCCATCCACGGGGCCGGAGGCTATTAATAACAACAGATCCGCGGTACAGGGAACGGCGAGGCTATTTGATTCTTTAAGCGGCTGGCCGCACGTTCACGGCCACTAAACGCTTTTCGCCCAGAGTAGATTCAAGCACTACCCTGTCATAGAGGCCAGCTACAGTTTGTTGAACACTTGCTAGCGCCGCAGCCACTGGCTGAACTCTTGCGGTGTTTTTTGGTGGTCACCAATGGGTACAAGGCTTGTGTCGTCGACTGGCGTGCCGAAGTAGCCGGTGGTGGGGTCGGTGGTTATGGTGCGGGAGTCATTTGTGGCGGTGAGGTATTCGCGGACCAGGTCGTCCATGCGGATGCGGTCGGGGCCGGCGATGTCGAGCGTGGAATTTCGTGGCGGTTCGGTGGCAATGCGGGCTAATACTGCTGCGACGTCGGCTGAGGCGATGGGTTGCATCATCGCGGGTGGAACGCGCACGGTTTGGCCGTCGGTGGCTGAGTCGGCAATCGCACCGACGAATTCGAAGAACTGCGTGGCGCGAACGATTGTGTATGGGATGCCCGACTGCTCGATGAGCTTTTCTTGGGCCAGCTTGGCGCGGAAGTAGCCGCTAGCTGGGAGCCTGTCGGTGCCGACGACGGAGAGCGCGACGTGGTGGCCGACGCCGGCTGCTCGTTCGGCTATAGAGATGTTGTGGCCAGTCTTGGTGAAGAAGTCGAGCACGGCCTGGTCTTCGAAGGATGGCGAGTTGGATACATCGACGACGACCGACGCGCCGGCGAATGCTTCGGCGAGCCCTGCACCGGTGAGCATGTCGACGCCCGAGGATCGCGAGGCGGGAGTTGCATCGTGACCGGCATCGCGCAGGAGCGATACGAGTTTTTTGCCGACCAAACCGTTGCCGCCGAGAATGGTGAGTTTCATGGGAGGGGCGAGGGGTTAGGGGGTAGTAGTTGGAAGGAGTGCTGAGTCTGTTACTGACGTTAACGGAATGTTCGGGGGTGGTCTATAATCGGCGCGCTGCTGGAATAATTGGGGCGTTGGCACTGGCCACCCTTTGCATTCGTTTCGCGATATAGGGAAAACTGGTGGGGAAGACACGGGAGTGGGATTTTGAACCCTCCCCTACCCCCTCCCTACAACAGCATTATGCAGTTGCTAGCAGGGGGTAGGTATAAATAACAAGGAGTTCGCGTTCATACTTATCTCTGTGGTTCTGAAACACAGGAGACGAGTCATGGAACGCGAACTCTGGAAGCAACTTTACCTGGTGGTAGTGCGTTTGGACAACAGTTGGGGCAACGAATTTTACCGGGCCTCGGAGATTGTGATGGTGTTTTTGTGGGCTGTCGTGCATGATCGACCGACCAGTTGGGCCTGCGATGCGCGTAACTGGGGCGGAGATCCCCCAGTTCCGCTTCCTTGTCAGTCGACGATGAGCCGTCGTCTGCGAACGGCCTCGATTCGCAAGCTGCTGGACGACGTCGAAACGGCACTGGGAAGTAGTCCCTGCCAGTGGTGGTTCCACCGCATGGATAGCAAGCCCTTGCCCATAGGCCCCCATAGCAAAGACCGCGACGCTCGGTACGGTCGTGCCGGAAGAGGATTCGCTCGTGGCTATAAACTCCATAGCTGCTGGGGCGGTGGTCCCTTGCCTTCGGTGTGGCGTATTGAGCCGATGAATGTGGGCGATTCGGTCGCTGCCAGAAAGTTAGTCAGGCACTTGCCTGGCCAGGGATACTTGGCCGGCGACAGTCAGTACGATAGTAATCCTCTTTATGCTGCGGCAGCTCCCACGCACCAAGTGATCGCCCCTCAACAACGTCCTGGCAAAGGCCTCGGGCATCGACGTCACCATCCGGCTCGCCTCCGATCGCTGGAGTTATTAATGCACCCTTTTGGGCAGGCGTTACTGCGAGCCCGCAACCAAATCGAGCGTGACTTCGGCTGCTTAACCAACTTCAGCGCCGGGCTAAGTCCACTCCCAAGCTGGGTCCGACGGATACGTCGCGTTAAACTCTGGGTGCAAGCAAAACTCTTAATCAACGCCATCAGAATCCTCCACCCGATAGCAACTGCATAATGCTGTACAAGGGAGGGGGATTTTTAATGCGCGGCCTTGGAGAGGGCAGATCCAGTAGATCACAAACCGATTTTTTGCATCGGAAGGGATATGTTATGGCGTTGAATGGTGTCGAGGTGCTTGTGGTTGGTGCGGGGCCTGTTGGGTTGACGTTGGCGGCGGCGCTCGATTCGCAAGGGGTGCGGTGTCGGATCATCGACAAGGTGGCCGTGCCGAGCGATAAGTCGAAGGCGCTCGTGGTGTGGAGTCGCACGCTGGAATTGCTGCAGGGACTAGGGTTGGTGAAGACATTTATCGCTAATGGCCTGAAGATCGATGGCGCGAGTGTGTATCACAACGGCGAGCGGGCCATGCATGTTCAGATCGCGGGGGCGGAAACTCCCTATCCGTTTCCGTTGATGATTCCGCAGAACGATACGGAGCGGTTGCTCGCGCAGCATTTGGTGTCGCGGGGTATTGAGGTCGAACGGCAGGTGGAGTTGGTGAGCTTCACCGAGAGTGCGTCGGCCGTTTCGTGCAGCCTGCAGAAAGCGGATGGAAGCCGGGAATCTCTGAGCGTGCCGTGGTTGGTGGGGTGCGATGGGGCGCATAGCACGGTACGCCATACGCTTGGCATGGAGTTTACGGGCGAGGCGGAGCCGAACGATTGGATTCTGGCCGACATTCATTTGAAGGGCCCCGTGGCGCGAAACGAGATCAGTGTTTATTGGCATGCGACGGGCGTGCTGATCTTGTTTCCGATTACGCACGATCGGTTTCGCATGGTGGCTGACTTAGGCGCGACGGGTGCGACCAAGAGGCCGGATCCGACGCTAGCCGATGCGCAGGCAAGAGTGGATGAACGTGGGCCGGGCGGCATCGAGTTGAGCGACCCCGTGTGGATTGCGAACTTTCACATCAACGAGCGTAAGGTGCGCGAATACCGGCGTGGACGCGTGATGCTGGCCGGAGATGCGGCGCACATTCATAGCCCGGCCGGCGGGCAAGGCATGAACACGGGCATGCAGGATGCCTTCAACTTGGCATGGAAGCTGGGAATGGTGGTTCGAGGAAGCGGCAAAATGGAGCCGCTGCTTACCAGCTATTCGCAGGAACGAAGCGCCATAGGCGACGAAGTGTTGCATGCCGTGGAACGGCTAACGACCGTGGCAACTCTGCGGAACCGAGCCGCGCAGTTCGTGCGCAATCATGTGGCACCCATCATTACTTCATTCGGCTTCGTGCAAGATCGCATCAAAAACGCGATGTGCGAGTTATCGATCAATTACCGCGGGGGACCAATGAGTGCGGAGGATTGGCCACTGCTCGGCGGCGGCGTGCCGGCCGGAGATCGCATGCCGGAGTTCGAGCTGGTGAGTGCGACGACTGGCGAGAAAACATCGTTGTTTGCGGAGATGCGTTCCGACCGATGGATGCTGCTAGCGATCGGAGGAGCAAACGGGGAATGGGGAACGGGGAATGGGGGAGTTGGTAATGTCCTTGCTCTAATTCAGGAAGTGAAACGGAGGTTCGGGGATTGGGTTGGCGTGCATTTGGTGATTGGTGGCGAAGTGGAGACGCCCTGTGCAGATGGCCCCGACGTGTGCGTGTGGCGCGATTCAAGCGAAGCCATCCATGAGCGATTGGGAGCAAAGAGCACGGCAGTATACTTGTTGCGACCAGACGGCTATGTGGGCTATCGCGGCATGCCAGCGGATGCGACCAAGGTGTGTGCGTATCTTTCGAAATTCCTCGTGGATGCGGCCGTGCATTATTGATGATTGCATTGAAACTGAACGAGACATTGGGCTGTCGGCCATCAGCTCTCGGCTATCGGCCAATCTGTCTTGCCGATAGCTGACAGCCAACAGCTGACAGCCAAACTGACGCGCTCATTCTCAATGCATGATTCAATAGGTGGGCAAATCTCCCACAGGCGCTGCGGAAATGCGTTGGGCCGGGTAAAACAAATGCCGTGGAAGAGATGTGGTCCACACAATCAAGTTGCGATCGGGCACGGCGTTTGCCGAGAACATGTCGTTCGATCTGCTGCTGGTTATTTAGAGGCATTTCCTGCAAGCGAGCGCCGTCATGCTGGCATATATTTTTCTATGGATCTGGGGCGTCGGAGCCGTTTCGATGCTTGAAGGCACTACCGCAACGAACGGTGGCGGGCCGAACCATCTAGAGCGCGAATGGACCGATGCAGCGGGCAGTCGGCGGGTATCGGCAACCCTGTTGCGAATCGAGGGGGAAACCCTGTGGTTGCGGCGTGCCGATGGTCGCACTGCAAAGACCTCGGTTGCTCAGTTGAGCGACGGCGATCGCGTGTACTTGGCTTCGCTCAGCGAAGCGAAGCCTCAACTGCCGGCTGTCGAAATAGAAGAAGTTGCCGTCGAAGCGTTGCCGGATGCTCCAGAAAAGGCCGACAACAAACCAGGGTTCGTGTCGACCGCCATCGCAGGACTTTCCGAGCTGGTACAATCTGCACCCGAGATCCCCCATTGGCTTGGCACGGGCGACGGCAAGCCGCAAGCCGTGCCCGCCGCGATTGTGTATGTTCGCGTGTCGCGGGATTTTTTGGAGCACTATTTCGAGCGGTCTGTCGACCAGCGCGAACCGGTTCGCGACTTGGTTTTAGGTACGCGCATCGTCGGCACTTCGGAAACTAAAGGGGATACCAAACTAACGCTGCTGCCAAGCACCGGTAAGTTGACCGCCAGGATCGATTTTACGGGCACCGTGCATGCGACATCGCGAGGTTACAACGGCCCCGTGGTAATGCGCAATGTATCGGATTCGACTTTCACCGCACACAAGGTGGTAGAATTCGATGAATCTGGCTTGCGAGTTTCGCCGGCTAGCGTGGATGCGCCCACGAAACTCGATATTCAATCGGTAAGTTCCAGCTTGCCCGGGCTGCGAGGTCGCATCGCTTCGCGCATCGGCCAGCGCCGCGTCAGGAGTTCGCATCGCGAAGCCGAGGCCATTACAAGCGAGCATACGGCGGACGATATTCGCCGCGACTTCGACGCTCGTATCGATCGGTCGATCGACAAACTGCAAGCCGTGCTACAGGCGAAGATTCCCGACCTGCAAGCATTGGATCCGAACGGCCAACGTAAGGTTCGTTTCCGCAGCACCCCAGAATGCCTGGAGATGGTTGTCGTGCGACAGGACGCCAGCCCGCATGAATGGCAACTCCGCCCGCCACTCAACAACGAAGACAAAGACCTCACGGTGCGTGTGCATCGAACGCTGTTCTTGAGCGCGATCGAAGACCCCAAGCTCATTGAAGACATGGCCCCATTGTTTGCCAAACTACTCGAAGCCCGTTCGCAAAAGCGAAAGGACAATAGCGTTGACACAAACGGTGGCGGAGCGGCCCTTGCGAATTCCTTGGTGGCCGATGCCCAGTGGGCGATCGATCGAGAATGGCTATCGCTCGATTACGCGGATGCTGGCCGCTGAGTAATTTACGGCTTTAGCTTGAGACCAACTCGATCACGTGATCGTCTGGGTCGTAGATGTAAAGTTGCTTGAAACCATCGGGGCGTTGTTGAAGGGGCGATGCGATGCGAATGTTGTTGGCCTCAACTATGTGCAGAGCCTTTTGCACGTCGTCCACAGCAAATGCAATATGATGACCGCGGGATACGCTGGAATTACCACGCTCGCCCCACCCTGCCTTGCCTGCTTCGGAGCTTTCCTGCGTGGCATGGATTTGCACGTCGCCCGATTGAAACCACAGACCGGGGAATTTGAACGCGGGGCGCTCGACTTCGCGCATGCCGAGAAAATCGGCATAAAAACGGCGCGTGGCTTCGAGGTCGGCGCAAATGAGTGTCACGTGGTCGAAAGATTGAACGTTGAGAGACATGGCAGATGGCCGGTTAAAATTTCTTTCAAAGAGAATTTGGGGCGAGCAGCACGTGAGCCACGATCATCAACGTGCCGCTCACTTCGAGGGCATGGTCGATTCGGCGTTTGGTAGCGATCGTTGAGAGGTGTGCATGCTGTAATCGTAGTGTGCAATCGGCCCGTTCGCCTAGATAGAAGACGACAAACCTGGCGGCCGATGTGTGTGACGAAGTGTGATGGTTCGCTACCTAAAACGTGGCGCTGTTATACTCGTTAAGTACATTCCAGCAATTCTCATCGTGGATTCTTTGAATGCATCACTATAATTCGTTTTTGATACTCTGCGTCACTGCCACCTGCTGTTCGTGGTTGCAAGCTGCCGAACCAAAGATTGAGCCGCGAAATTTGTGGGACGTGCGTAGCTTGCGCGATGGGCCGACTGGAGCCGAATGGGGTCCTCGGCAGGGGCTTATTCGCGAGGTGTACTATCGAGGTGAACCTCTTGCGGGCAAGCCGACTCGTGTGTTTGCCTATTATGCGTGCCCCGAGGGTGAGGGCCCGTTTCCGGCGATGCTGCTCGTACATGGTGGCGGCGGCATGGCGTTTTCCGATTGGGCCAATTACTGGGCGGAGCGTGGTTACGCGGCGCTCGCCATGGATACGGCCGGGTGCGGTCCGCAAGGTATGCGATTGGCCGATGGCGGGCCGGAGCAGTTGGATGAAATTAAATTTCGTGAGTTCACCGACCTCGATGCCAGAGACATGTGGACCTATCACGCAGTAGCGGCCGTGGTACGCGGCCATGGCGCTCTCCAATCGCGGCCGGAAGTAGACAAGAACCGAATTGGGATCACAGGCATCAGTTGGGGCGGGTATCTGACGTGCCTCGTGGCAGGAATCGACGACCGACTCAAATTGGCAGCGCCCGTTTATGGATGTGGTTTTCTAAGTCATAACAGCGCCTGGGCTCGGGCGGGACACTTCTCGCGACTGACCGAACCAACTCGTCGCCGTTGGTCGGAATTATTCGATCCATCGCAGTATTTGGCACAGGTAAAATGCCCCATGCTGTGGGTCAATGGGACGAACGACGGTGCTTACCCTCTCGACAGCTATCAATTGTCGTATCGATTGGTAAAAGCGCCTCGCACGTTGTCGATCACCATCGAAATGCCGCATGGTCACTATTGGGACCAGACACCGATCGTGGTGACGTTTGCAGACAGTGTACTTCGCGGGGCGAAGCCGCTACCACGAATGGGAATCACCAGGATCATCGGCTCCGATGCTGTGGCGCAATACGAAGCCGATGAAACACCCGAGCACGCGGAGCTTATCTATTCGACCGATGGCGGAGCATGGGAACCGCGCAAATGGCACACGGCACCGGCAACGATCGACGCGGGCTCACACGAAGTAAGCGCCAAGCTGCCAGACGGGAAACCGATCACGTTCTTCTTCAACACCCGCGACAGCCGCGGATTTACCGTGAGCTCGGAACAGGCGACGCGCCCGTGAGACTCAGCGCAACGCCTCGCTGGTGGGCACGACCTTGGCATAAGCAAACGCGAGTGCCGACATATAGGCCCGATGCACGTCGGCGGCTTTGACGGATGTGCCTTCGAATTCCACGTCGCGCGTAGCGCACGCATCGTGGGCCAAAGTGCAATTGAAACCGAAGTCGACAGCCGCACGGGTCGTGGCATCGATACAGATATGGCTCATTGCACCGCAAATGGTGAGTGCCTCGACGCTGGCACGTCGCAAGTCATCGAGCAGCGACGACTCGCGAAAGCTATTAGGAAAGTGCTTGACGATCACCGCCTCGCCGGCCCGCGGCTTTACCCGTTCGTTGATTTCGGCTCCGGGTGTTCCGGCCACAAAGAATGGGGCGGAGGGGTCTTCCCAAGTGTGTTGGATATGGAAGATCGGTTGGCCCGTATTGCGAAAATGCTCGAGCAAACGGGCCGCGTTGTCTGCCGCTCGATCGATGTCGTGGAGAGTCATACGGCCGCCCGGGAAGTAATCATTCTGTAAATCGACAATCACAAGGGCAGGCATGGCTTTGAACCTCGGGTAGCGGGGTGGAACAGATGTAGGTGCCGGCTCGACAACTTATTAGCATGGCCGAATGGGGCTGGTTATAACCTTCGAGTGGAACCTTTTCCACAGATCGATTGAGTATAGACACAGTGTTTATCTACTCAAGATTTAGGCTGAGGGCTAATGAACTCGACCTATCGGCGACGTTTGTGCCGGTAGAATCCGAAGGCGGCCCAGGCACGGCCAATACGCACTAGAACGAAGGATTCGGGGCGGTGCGACGGGGCTGTTAAGCAATGTTAAGCCGAGCCCTTTCAACCCAAAAACATAAGCGCCCGAGCATGTAACTTTACGCTCGGGCGCTTCTAAAGTTTTGCAGATTGTTGAATGCGACGTGGATCGCATCTTAATCGCGGTCGATGTTGTCGCTATTAACGCGAAGTCGATCCTCTCCAATCTCGCCTCCAGGACCATCATCAAACCTATCGCTACGTTGATTTCTGCGGTCAGCCTGTCGATAAGTGCCAGCATCATCGTCGTCCCAATCGCGATCGCGACTTGTCGAGCGTGAGGTCGTCGAGCGCTGCTCTTCGTCGTAACTGGCCGTGCGCTCTCCGCTCCATTGGCTCGAATTACCATCGCCCGATTGGCGACGCATTCCTTGTAGTGAAGCACGAAGCTGGTCGATTTCGCGGCTGAGCCGATCGACTTGCCGCTCAATTTGGTCTAAGCGATTCGAGCTGAACTGCGCGGAGCGACCTTGGGTATCCGTCCACGAATCTCGCGTTTCGTTGTAACCGGCTTGTTGGTTACTGCGATCGCGTTGCGTGAACTGCGAATCTCGCTGGTTTTCCCTGGCTCGCTCTCCACGTCCACCACGATCGGCTAGTGCTTGTTGTCGCGATTCGAGTTCGCCACGCACCGTGCGTTCATCGCCAGCGGCACGACGAATATCCAACTCGATCTTTTCACCCGGTTGCATATTGCGGATTCGTGCGATGAACTGCTGCACGGAACGCACTTCGCGGCCGTTCACTTGAGTGATGCGGTCGCGTTCGCGGATTCCCATTTCCTGGGCCGGGCTACCCGGATGCACGCGGGAAACGATCACGCCATCTCGGTCATCACTAACCAAGTTCACCCCCAAGCCACCCTGCTTGTTTCGGTCGGAGTTGTTCTCGCCATCATAACGAAGCGAGTCGCTACCGTAATCGCGTCCGTTCGGTTGAGGCCAAGCGTTATCGCGCGACGAACGATCGCTATCTTGCGACGAGCGGCCTTCGTTACGCTGCCGCTCTTGCTCCCGTCGTTGCTGCTCTTGTTGCTCACGCTGCCGTTGTATTTGTTGCTGGTCGGTGCGCTGTTTCTCTTGGGAGTTCGATTGCGAGGCGCTTTTGTCGTTTTGTTGCTTGTTGTCTTGTTGTTTTTGAGTTTGTTCGTCGGAGTTTTTTTGCTCCTGGGCTGGCAAGCTGCCGGCTAAGCCGAGCGCCATGGCCACGCCGGCCGTTAGGCCAAGTGTGTATCGAAAAATAAGTTTGGACATCCGCTTGTCTCCTTTTACTGGGTGGGAATAGAGGCCACGCAACCTAGTTTGTTGTTCGTGGCGGGGCATCAGCCCGCGTGTAGTGAAGTCGCCATCGACCAGCAAACAACATGCCTCGCGAATGGCGAAGGCAAGCCAAATTGTCCGAACAAAAACCAAAATCGATCACGGTGTAGTACACTGCTTCACCAGAAATTTTCCGGCAGCGTGCCCCATGCGAATTCGTGTCGTGCTAGCTTCACCTAATTCCACGTAAAACTGAGAGGCGGATAATCAGGGAGGATGATTTAACAACAACGGCCTAGCAACTCATGCCGCAAATGTTGCGGGGGAACCAGCAGCGGTAGTTCACACCAATGGGCCCCGGAAATTTCCAGTAAATCGTATTGACAAATAAAGCCGACTCTTTACTATAAAACCAAATCTAAATAACCAAACCAAAACCCGGTAATGACTCAACAATAGCTTTGTCGGAGGGATTCACCACCGAGGCACGGAGAGCACGGAGAAGAGAAGGCAGAATGATTTTGAACCACAAAGGCACGAAGGCACGAAGTATTTAAACAACTGATGCACCTACGATTTGGCATTTTCTATTGGTGGTATGAAGTCGCGTAGAATTTTTAATGGACCTTCGTGTCTTTGAGTCTTCGTGGTTCATAAAACTCCTTAATATCTCCGTGCCTCCGTGGTTATTCTGAAAATTTTGACGCGTGTTTCGCCGTTTCCTATGTCATGAAAGGAGTGCTAGATGGCCCGGCCTGCCGCTAAAGAACTTACCGAGCGCGAGCTCGAAGTGATGCATGTATTTTGGGAGCACGGCGACAAAACAGCCGCCGAAGTGCGCGACGTGATGGCGTCTGAAGGGCGCGACCTGGCGTACACCACGGTGGCCACGCTCATCAAAATTCTCGTCGACAAAGAGTTTCTCCAGCAAACGAACGACGAGCGGCCATTCATCTACAAACCGATTCGCTCGTTCGACGATGTGTCGCGGCGCTTGGTGAGCGACATGGTGGCCCGCGTATTCCAAGGATCGCGCGAACAGCTACTAGTGCGACTATTGGACGGCAAAAAGCTCTCGGCCAAAGAACGGGAACTTCTCAAACAGGTTTTGCGGGAGACCGAACGATGAACGCAGCAATTTCAGCTTTAATCTGGTGTGCGGTTCAGGTCACTGCACTTACGACAGTGGTGGCGTTAATCTACCTCGCGGCACGGCGCGTTCATCCACGAGCGGGTGCGGCCGCGGCGGGCGGTGGACTGTTGATGGTTGTAGCAATCACGCTGCTAGTGGCCAGTCCTTGGCCGCGATGGAATCTGACCGAACTTGGATCGCGTGCGAATTGGTATTCGGCCCGCAATGTTGCGCATGCAACGGCAACGACAAGTCCCACGGGCAACAACGGAAGCGAGAGCCAACTCGCACATGAACCGGTCGCCGGCAATATCGCTCTTGATGCGTCTCATACAACCAAGGAGCCATCGTACTGGCAGGCGTTTTTAGAGGTGCTCAATAAGCCGAGTATTACCGAGAGTACGAATGAAATGGATGCGGCGGCTAAGCCGCAAGCGATGGGGTGGGCCATGATCGTGGTGGGAGTGCTGTTGACTGGCGGGATGGTTGCCGCGGCGCGGTTGATTTGGAGCATTCTCGACGTGCGGCGGCTGGCCCGAAGTGGGCACGAAATCCACGACCTGGAAATCGTGACGATTGCTCGCGGAATGGCAGAACGGCTTACACTGCCCTGCCCGGTTACTCTGCGCGAATCGGCAGAACTAACAACCCCGGCAACCGTTGGCTGGCGGAAGCCCGTCATGCTGCTGCCGGCAACATGGCGTGAATGGAGCCATGCGGAGCTGCGCGCGGTGGTTGCGCATGAGCTCGCGCATATCGCAGGCCGCGATTATGCCGCGTGGTTCGTGGCGCGATTGGCGGTAGTTGTCCATTTCTACCATCCACTGGTGCGTTGGCTGGCGTCGCGCCTGCAACTCGAACAAGAGCTGGCGGCCGATATGACGGCCGCACGGCTGGTAGGTGACTCCAAACAGTATTTGCACAGCCTGGCGTCGTTGGCCTTGGCGATGCCGCCGACTCACATGGCGGGACCAGCACGGACGTTGTTCCCCAGTCGAAGCTTACTCATGAGGAGAGTGGAAATGTTACGAGGAATCGGTGTAAACCATCCGAGACGAGGTGCGGCGAGGTATGCAACGTTTGCGGGCGTGGCGCTAGTGGCGTTCGCGGCGGCGGGGCTGCGCGGGCCGGGGATTGACTTGGCTCGCACCGTTGCCGCTGAATCGACCACAATTAATAAGCAGCCAACGGAAGCCACAACTGCGACAAACGGCAAACGATTCGGAGCAGAGCTAATTCCAAGCGATGCCGCCTATGTGATTTATTTGCCGGTCGCTCGTCTTATGGACGACAAACGAACCAAAAAGATGCTCTCCCCCTGGGAGTTTTTCATGTTCGGATCTGTGAATGACAACGGGAACGCCATTGAATTCATCGATACCGTGGAAGAAGTGATGATGGCTGGCCCTCAAGAGTTCGCGCAAAGCGGCAATCATCGTTGGATTCTTAGATCCCGCAATTCAGACCAAGTTCAGCACTTCCTCGAGTACTGGCGCAAAGGTGCGAAAGCTAAACTAGCCGTCGTCGATGGGCAAGAAATGGAAATCGCTCTGGAAGGGGAAACCTGTATGCGGCTGCTCGATGCGCGAACCATCGTAATCGACTCTGTGGAAGGTGCCGTAGTCGATGGAGAATGGAAGGGTGAGATACCACCGCTTACGTATGAACAGCCCGAGTGGCATGAGGAATGGGGGCGACGAGTCGATACTGGCTTTGCCGTGGGAGCGATCAATTTCGAGAAAGCATTTCCGAATGCCGCCGCAGAGGCTTGGAAAACCCCTGAGGACATGACTGGTTTTATTTCATTGATGACGCTGCCTATTCGGCAAAGCGCGCGATGGGGAATCATTGATCTGGATTTCAACGATCATCTTCAATTGAACGGGGCATTCGAAAGCGAGAACGAGGAGTCGGCGATCAAAGTGCGAGATGCACTTCGCGTGCTGATCAGTAACACCCAATCCGTGTTGGTCCAATACATGGCCGCGATAAACCAAACACCTGTTACAGATGACGTCGCCAAGGTGTGGTTGGCAGTTTATCGGGATGCGGCCAAGATTTTAGATCAAATGTTGTCGGATGCAAAAGTTGAGACGAAAGGGCAATGGACGCATGCAACACTCCAATCAAAAGTGTCTACCGACGACATTTTCAAACTCGTGGACAGCGGCTCGCTAATGCTGAAAGAAGGGGAGCAAAACTCACTACGTGTTGCAAACTTGAGGGACCTCGCGCTAGCACTACTCAATTACGAGGACACTTATCGCCAGTTTCCTGCCGCAGCAAGCCACCTCCATCGGGTGAAGATCGGCGATCAGATCAAGACAGACGTTAAATCGAAGTATCCCCATAGTTGGCGTGTGGCGCTGTTGCCCTTCTTAGATCAGCAGAGGTTGTATGACCAATATCGTTTCGACGAACCGTGGGACAGTGAAGCGAATAAAAAAGTTTTGGAGCAAATGCCGGACGTTTATCGCTCGCCGAACGATGCGCCCGAATCGACGAACACGAGCTACTTCGTGTTCACGGGGCCGGAGACCGTTTTCCCGCCTGATACGGCCACGAAGGTCTCACAAATCACGGATGGCACTTCGCGAACCATTTCCATGGTGGAACTCAAGCGTGCCGTGCCTTGGACGAAACCTGAGGATGTGGAATACGCATCGGATAAGCCGATGCCGAAGCTGGAGACATGGACACCTGGCAAGCTGATCGCGGCGTTTGTCGATGGCCATGTTGATACTTTGGCACTCGACATGGATGAAAAAACGCTTCGCGATTTTATCACGAAGGGGTCGTTCGGCGGCGAGGGACTGAATCCTGGTGGCGAGTTCGAAAATCCAACTACAGTTCCAGCCCCGAGCAAACCGTAGATGTTTTTTTGTCCGCAGATGGCGCAGATTATCGCAGATAGAAAAGCTGCGTCGTCGTGGACCTCATAATTCAAAGCGAGCCGGGCGGTCCTCCGCCCCGAGAGTAACGATCGCTGCTCTCGGGGGCGAGGACGCCCCGGCTCGCTTAAATTTATTATCCAAGCGTGTCCGCCCATAAGATCCATCTGCGATAATCTGCGTCATCTGCGGACCAAGAAATTCGCGTGGTCTGTATATAGACGACGCATTTACGCGGCGGCCGTTTCGAGCATCAGGCGGCCGGCGTAGTAGGCCAGCACTTCGCCGCCCAGGGCGCGGTAATCTTCGGCACCGGGTGAAGTGCCGGCGTATTCGAAGATCGATTGCCCAAAGCTCGGCGCTTCGGCAAGACGGATGTTGCGGCGAATGCGGGTTTCGAACAGTCGGACGTGAGCCCACGCGCGGCCACCTTTGCGAGCTTCTTTGAAAAATTGCTCGACGTCGCCGGCCACTTCCGCGGCCAGCTTGGTGCCCGAATCATACAGGCAGAGCACGACACCGGCGAGTTGCAGCCGGTCGTTGAGCCGTTCGTTCACGAGGCCAATCGTTTTGAGCAACTTGCTCAAACCGTGCAAGGCGAGAAAGTGCGGCTGCAGCGGCAGGAAGACGTCGTCGACCGCAGCCAGCGCATTGATCGTGAGGATGCCGAGCGATGGCGGGCAGTCGATGAGCACGTAATCGAACTGGTCGGCGGCCGCGGCCAGTTTGTCGCGCAGGATGACTTCGCGACCGACGACGCCGGCCAGCTCGACTTCAGCGGCGGCCAAGTCGATATGGGCGGCTGCGACTACGACGTTCTCTTCACTGGGGGTCGCGGTCGACCCGGCTTGCTGCCAAACGTCGCTGATGGGAATTTCATCGGTGAGCAGATCGTACACCGTGGGCGCATTGGAGCGCGGATCGATGCCCAGGTGAAGCGAAGCATGGGCCTGGGGATCGACGTCGATCACGCCCACTCGTTGGCCAGCGCGGGCCAATGCCGCGGCAAGATTCACAGTGGTCGTCGTTTTGCCGACGCCGCCCTTTTGATTCATGATGGCGATGCTGCGCATGGAAGTCGGTTGTCGCTAGGCGTTAATCGTTAGTACGAGCGCGAACGCTACCACAAGGGCGGGGATTATAGAGGACTGGCAGCGTGCGTCTAGTACAGTCGCCGGCTTGGTATTGCCAGCAAGCTGGTGCTGGCAGTGCTATCGCTACTCACGCCCCTGTGTGTGCGTTTGGAACTCGCCAATCATTTTTCGCAAACCTTCTGCGATGGGCTTGGCTGACAGCGTATGAACGCGGTCATCGAAATCGGCAACGAACTCCCCGTTCTCGGCGACCAAGATAACCGCCTGTTGGTCCGATTTGCCATCCCGAAAACGAAGCGCCCACTTCCATCGCACCTCGCGCGGTTCATGGATTGCTGGCCACGAGAAGCTGCGGTCGTCGAGCAAGGCGGTGCGCATGTGAACCAGCCCCGGTGCTGTGGTCACATCATGGAACATCGCGGGATCGGCGACCGCCTCGGCATTCTTTTCAGCCGCCTCGATTGCTTCCAAATCCTCTGCATCTTGAAGAGGCCAAAATTGAACAACCGAGGCATCGCGGATAAGCTGGGCCGTCGCGGGCCCCCAAAAGTCGGCAGATCGATGGGTCATCGTGTAGCGAAACCACCAGCTCGCCACGGCTGCCAAAAGGGCAACCGAAAGAATGGCCATGATGACGAGTTTGCCGGAAGCGTTTTGCACGAGAACCTGCTGGAAACCCTGGTGAATGAGCGTCGGACAGCGTCAGACGCCTACTCTGGTTAAGGAAGTTAGTTGGCCATTATACTGGGGGCACTCGAAATTAGTATGCGAAAGGCCAACAGCGGTGCGTTCGGCTCTCCTCGCATTGGCAAACTTTTCCTTTGGCTCGGCCTTTAACAGGCAAACTCGGTTGATCTATGGCAGACAAATTCGATCCCTATCGCGAATCGCTGATCGTGGAAGTCGATACCCAATGGCCAGAGGAATACGATGACTGGGAACCGAAAGAGCGCGCGCGGGTGGAACGCCTGTTGCATCAAACACCACAAGAAGCATCGCACCTGGAATACCTGCGTACGCACACCGGCTTCTGCCGTCGAATTGTCGTGACGCCCGAAGACTTGGAACGTGTTGGCGCATGACATCGTTCCCCGCATCACTGACCGCCATCCCCAGTTGCTTTGCTCGCTCGCACCCGCTCCTATCCTGACCTCCGACCTCTCACCTCTCCCCTCTAATAAATGCCTACCGTTCACGTTGACCTCGGCCCGCGCAGTTACGATATCGAAATTGGCAGCGGCAACCTTACCGACGCTGTGAAATTCTGTGACGCCGAGACCGACGACGCGCACGTAGTGCTCATCACCGACTCGAACGTCGACCCACTCTACACCGACACGATCTCCGAACCGTTGTCGGAACTTGGATGTGAAATCGATATTCTTGTCGTCGAAGCGGGCGAGCACAGTAAGTGCTCCGACGTTGCCGCCGAGCTCTGGGAACGCATGCTCGAAGAGGGGGCCGATCGTAAATCAGTGGTACTCGCCCTGGGCGGCGGTGTCGTGGGCGATTTGGCCGGCTTCGTGGCGGCAACTTTCACCCGTGGCCTGCGATTCGTCCAAGTGCCGACCACGTTGCTGGCTCAGGTCGATAGTTCCGTAGGCGGCAAGGTCGGCATCAACTTACCCGGTGGTAAGAACATGGTGGGAGCTTTTTGGCAACCAGCCGGCGTGACGATCGATGTCGAGGTGCTGCAATCGCTGCCCGATCGGGAGTATCGCGCGGGCCTGGCCGAAGTGGTGAAGTACGGCGTCATTCAAGACGCCGAGTTCTTCACCTATCTCGAAGAGAATGCAACGGCTGTCAACGATCGCGAACCGGGCGCGCTCACGCACCTCGTGCAGCGCTGTTGCCGCCTGAAGGCCGATGTCGTGGAAAAAGACGAACGCGAAGAAACGGGCTTGCGTTCCATCCTCAACTACGGCCACACGTTCTGCCACGCCTTCGAGGCGGCCACCGACTACGAAACATTGCTGCACGGCGAAGGCGTTGCCATCGGCATGATGTGTGCCGCCCGACTGGCCGAACGTTTGGGACGAATCGACGCCAAGTTCGTGGAACGCCAGCGAACTTTGCTCGACACCTTCCGTTTGCCGCTCGATGTGCCCGAGGTCGATCACGAGGAGCTTATCGAACTCATGTACCGCGATAAAAAAGTCGAACGCGGCAAGCTGCGGTTCGTACTACCCACACGCATGGGCCACGTAGAGCTCGTGCGCGACGTGGCGGTGGAGGATATTAAAGCGGCGATGAGTACTTGATAATCCAAGCAACCTCAAAGCCCAAGATGCTTATAATAACACCATGAGCACAACTGTCGCCTTTACCGCTGAGCAATTGCTGGCCCTTCCCCTCGGCAAGGGTGACCGCTACGAACTCGTTGCAGGAGAGCTGCGCATGATGTCACCTGCGGGTTGGGCACACGGCGAAGTCGCTTACTTAGTACAAACTCTTTTAGGACAGTTTATTCTTGCCAATCGTCTCGGACGTGGCTTCGCCGCCGAGACAGGCTTTCTATTACAACGAAATCCGGATACGGTCCGCGCGCCCGACTTTGGCTTCATCGCTTTGAAGAATCTGCCATCAACCGATCCAACCGAAGCCTACTGGCCAGGAGCGCCCGACTTAGCCGTGGAAGTTCTTTCGCCCGGTGATACTGTTCGCGAGGTCGATGAGAAAATTTCGACGTGGTTGGATGCAGGCTGCCAGGAGGTGTGGATCGTCGATCCAGGGATGCAAACCGTCACTATCTACCAATCACGGACAACGGCAAAATTACTAACTGCCGAAGACAAGATCGATGGAGGCACACTACTACCTGGCTTCTCTTGTCCCGTGAGTAGCTTCTTTCGATAGCCGCTGCTTTTAATCCCTTTCAGTCCATGCTACATTAGCCGCCGAAAGGGGTGGCGATGGCTGAAGCAGTTTTCTCCAACGAACTTGCCGATAACGTGCGGTTGTCTCTGGTTTCCGGCGTTGGCCCGCTGCTTCGCAAAGGGCTGCTCGAACACTTCGGCACGGCAGCCGCCGTGCTGGCTGCCAGTCGCGAGGAACTGCAACGAGTCGAGGGTATCGGTCCCAAAACGGCCGCCAGCATCGCGGACGCCAAGGAGGAAGTCGATGCGGAACTCGAACTACGCATCGCCGCCGATCACCAGATCGATGTGCTCACCGAGGCCAGCGACGACTACCCTCGCCCGTTGCGAAGAATCCATGATCCGCCGGGAATCCTATTTCGACTCGGCAAGCCATTGCCGCAAGATGATTTGGCCGTTGCGATCGTCGGAACACGCCATGCCACTCGGTACGGGCTCACCCAAGCCGAACGGCTGGCCAGCAGCCTGGCACGAGCCGGGTTTACGATTGTCAGCGGACTGGCTCGCGGCATCGACGCGGCCGCCCACCGCGGCGCGCTAGCCGCCGGCGGACGCACGATCGCCGTTTTAGGAAGCGGTATCCTGGAGATTTATCCGCACGAGCACAAAGAACTCGCTGCGGAGATCGCCACGAATGGATACGTACTCAGCGAATCGCCGCCGCGAATGAAGCCGGCAAGCCACGCCTTTCCTCAACGGAACCGCATCATCAGCGGTTTAACGCTGGGCACGATCGTAGTCGAAGCGCCCGATCGGTCTGGCTCACTCATCACGGCACGGCTCGCCTATGAGCAAGATCGAGAAGTGTTCGCCGTACCCGGCCCAATCGATAGCCGCACGTCGACCGGCTGCAATTCGCTCATTCGCGATGGTGCCAAACTCGTCGCCTCGGTCGACGACGTATTGGCCGAATTTGGCCCCCTTGCCGAAAATGTTCGCCGCGACGACGGCCTGCTTGTCACCAAACCGGCCGAATTGATGCTCAACGAAATTGAACAACAAGTGCTCGGAGCCATCGAAACCGCTCCCACCTCGATCGACAACATCGCGGCCACCTGTGGCTTAGCCGTACATCGTGTTCTCTCGACGATCAGCGTGCTCGAAATGCGGCGGCTCATCCGCCGCACAAGCGGCACGCAGGTTGTGCGGACCTAGTAACTCTCTTGATTCAAACATCCCGTCTGCACCCGATATCACGGATTAGCTGCCACGCACCGTTGCAAGCGCTTGGTACGACTTTTGCTCCTTCTTGCTCGACGATTATAGGGATTCGAGTCGAGTAGATCATCGAACACGCAGGAACCTCATATGGCCAAGGCAAAGTCAAGCACCCAGTCCAATCGAACCCATGCAAAAAATGCTACTAAGGAAAACCAAAAGAAAAAGACTAAACAATCCGACCTCACGCCCGCCGAAAAGCGCGATCGGCAGCCGGCTAACAAAAAAGAGGCGCGTAGCAAAATGCCTCATGAAAATAAACCTAAACGGCGAGGCTCCTACCCGCTAAGCTAATCCGCCATCGCCAGCCGCTTAGCGATCGGCGGGTGACTGTGCAGCAAAATCACCTCGATTGGGTTCGGATCCATGTCGGCCTTGTTCAGCTTGGCCAGTTTTAAGAAGGCGCTGCGGTAGGCCGCCGGCATCTGAGTGCGATTCAAAGCGTAGCGATCACACTGACGTTCGTAGTGACGGCTGATGGCATTCTGCAATGGTCCGAGTGCCATCATGTAAACGGTCATCGTAAACATCACGAGCGGCAACGCGCTCGTCGGCACTTCGGCCGCGCTGGCAACACCTGCCCACGCAGTTACCACGCGATCAATCAAATAAAATCCCGCGCAACTGGTTACCACACCCGTCGCGATCATCTTCTGGATGTGGCGATGCACGTGGTGCCCGATCTCGTGCGCAAAAATCACTTCGATTTCGTCAGGCGAAAACTTTTCGAGCAGCGTGTCGCCCATCAAAACTCGCCGCGTGCGCCCAAGGCCTGCCAACATCGCATTGGCTTTCGAAGTATCCGCGCTCATGCCGAGTCGATACACGCCCTCGATCGTCAGGCCCGTGCCGTCGGCCAGCTTCTTCATACGATCGAGCAACTCGGCATTTTCCAGCGGCTCGATTTTGTAGAACATCGGCAGGAACACCACCGGCGCGAGCTGCCCCAGAATGATGCTCACCACAAAAAACACGGCCGCCGCAAGCAGCCACCAATAGCTGCCCGCGTTCCACATCATCCAGAATAGTCCCACATTAAGCAGCACCCCAAAAACAATCGCAAGCGTATTGCTAAGAAACCAGTTTCGCGTCCATCGCCTGAATGTTTGGTTGCTTAAACCGAAGCGATGTTCGACGATATATCCCGAATAAAATGTCAGAGGCAACGATACCAAAATATGCAGGCCGATCACGACCAAAAACAAGCAGCACAATCGAATGTAAGAATTTTCGAGCGCGGGCGATTGATAACTCGCCAGCCACGCATCGATTCGCGGACCGAACACAAACGCCATGAGCGCGAGGTACACGACATCGACCGCCATGTCGGCGAGCGATAACGCCAAGTGAATCCGGTTATACTGGCGCGCCTCTTCGCGCTGCTGGGGCGTTTGAGCTTCGTCGAGGTCGTCGATAGCGGTCGGCGGATTGTCGGTTGTCGTATCCAAATCGGTCTCTATTTATGCTGTATTGCTTTGTTGAAATCATGCTGTAGGAGGCGTCTCCGAGGCCGATTACGTGTACCATTTGAAAGCGGTATCGGCGTCGGAGACGCCTCCCATATCTGCATCAGGCATGGTTTCAACAAAGCAATGCTGTATCTACTGGGCTGAAAAACTGGAAAAGCCTATAAAAGGCTGTAACTGTTAGGTTCTTGCAAGCTTACCGCCTTTTTGTGCATTTTCGCGGCCATAAAAAGCATATGAAAGCACAAAAGCAGATTCTTGCAGCTTCTAAATCGAGTTCCCGACTGCCAAAAATGGTAAATGCCCGAAAAGGGCAATTTGCGGCAGTTTTGCTCACTAGCATGGTCAAAATCGGTACGCAAGCAAGAAAACTTCTCCAAAGACGAATGCAATATCGGCAGACAGCAAGGGCCGTAAATTCCTCCCAGTTTGACAATTTTGAAAATTTCCCGTCGCCTTAACTATCTGCCAGCTATTGACTTGCAGTGAACCAGCACCCGTCGCACTGCGTAGCAAGGGCTACCCACGGCATGTCAGTTGCAATAATTCGCGTTCGGACGGTGGTACTATTAATGAGGGGACCTTTTCAAAGGCACTTATCTAGTTTCGCTCGTCTAAAACAGCGACCCAAGGACACGCAAACGTTACAATGCGAGGGTGGCTGTTACACTATTCCTGACTCCGGGGGAGAGGGACAACTTCCCCATTTGGCGTCGAACCCTCTGGTTTAGAGGTTCGTAACGATGAAAGAGCATAACACGGAAGATCGCGCTCGTTTGACCAACCCCCAAACGGACGTCGATCGTATGACCGACGAAGAATTGTTGCTCGAATACCGGATCACCGGTAGCTCGGCTCCGTTCGAAGCGTTGGTAAAGCGGTATGAGCGCGAGCTCTACAATTACCTCCGCCGTTTCCTGAACAACCAGGTTTTGGCCGAGGACGCGTTTCAAGCTACGTTTATGCAGGTGCATTTAAAGAGCCACCTGTTCGACTCAGACCGAAAGGTACGGCCGTGGTTGTATACCGTGGCGACCAATCAGGCGATCGATATCCAGCGCCGCAACCGTCGGCATCGGCTGGTCAGCCTCGATCGTCCCAACCGGGTCGAAAACGACGAGCTTGGTTCGCTGATGGACGTTCTCAGCGGTCGCGAAAGCGAACCGGCGAACGACCTCGAGCAAACGGAGCGAAAGGAATGGGTTCGCAACGCGGTAGCCGCCCTGCCCGAGCAACTACGCTCGGCAGTCAAGCTGGTTTACTTCCGTGGAATGAAGTATCGCGAAGCGGCCGACGAACTCGAAGTACCCGTGGGTACCGTCAAGAGTCGTCTGCATGCTGCCGTGAAGCGATTGGGCGAAGCTTGGGAACAAGCTCAGCCAGCAGGAAATTGACGGCTGCACAAAAGCTGCCGATAATTAGATTTAGAAAACACAGAAGAGGTCGCACGTGCGGCCTCTTCTTTTTATGCCGGTTTGCCAAGCCGAGTGATGGCCAGCCATGCGTGAGTTACTGATTCGCTATCTGTTAGGGGAACTGGAACCGCACGAACACGACGCGGTTCACCGCCAATTGGCCGAAAGCCCCGAACTGCGCCGCGAGTTGGCGCGCCTGCGGTTGTGCATCGCGGCTTCGGACTCGTTCGAGGACGAATTCGACGCCCCCCCCAGCGGCTTGGCCGAGCGTACGGCAGGATTGGTCTCTGACTCGGGCTCGCATGGTGTTCTGCCAAAGCGTCCTGCATTCAAGGACGATGTCGATCCGCCCGCAGGTGCTCTCGGGTGGAGCCTCGCGGATCTTACCGTTGCGGGCGGGGTGATCCTTGCCGTCAGCATGTTGCTGTTCCCTGCCCTTCGCGACAGTCGCAACAGCACCCGTCGCGTGGTGTGCCAGCAACATCAGCAAGAGATTGGAAACCTGGTCCTGTTGTTCGCCGAGAACAACGGTGGTATTATTCCGCCTGTTCACCCGGGCGAGTATGCGGGTACCTTCGCCATGCAACTGGCCGCCTTGAACTACACCACGCCAGAGCATTTAAGCACGCTTCTTGTATGCCCCGGTGCCCCGGAAGCCGATCTGATTCGGAACCGAGAGGCAACAATTCGCATTCCGATGGCGCGGGAGCTTCGCACAATGAACGCCACCGACCTGCACCGCACGGTCGCCTGGATATCTCCCATGTATGCTTACCGATTCGGCTTTCTCGAAGAGGGCCGTAAGTACCACTATGTTACCGTTCGCGGCCCACGCACGCCTATTCTCTCGGACGCGCCGAGCGGCATCGCCTACGACATGAGCCCGAATCATTGCGGTGCCATTGTGCAAGTGCTGTACTCCGATGGTAGCGTCGATATCATGACTCACAGTGATTTGGAAGACGGTTCGGACGATTTATTCCGCAACCGGGATGGGCAGGTCGATGCCGGCATCGGAAGCAACGACTTCGTGCTAGGCCGCAGCGAGGCCCGACCTCGCATGTTCTATGTCAAGCCGGTCGGCTCGCCGCCGACCGTACCGATGTACTGGCAGCAATTGGAACCGAAACGCGAGTTATTCGACCGATAAGCGCTTTTTGATATTCATGCACGGTCATAGCCGTTCGAGAGCGATGCTTTCGTAATCAGATGATTACCGCCCGACGCCCTACGATCGATCTCGTCGAGCGATTCATCGCGACTCAATCCTCGCAGGCTTATACCTACTCGGGCGTAGGCAGCACGCTGAACGGGCCGCCGAATAACCGTTATCCAAACGGATATGTGGTCGATCATACGCGTGTACAGCTTGGTTCCGGGGAGGCCACGTTTCAAGCTGCGAAGCAAGCAATCGAACGATGGGAACAGTTCTCTTTGGGATGGGTGTCGGCCTTGCCGTCCGACACGCCGATTGTCCCCCATGCGACAGTCGCCGTGCTAGTGCGTAACGCTTGGTTGTGGTGGCTCAACGCGGCGCGAATTGTGTACGTGATCGATTCGTCGGATGACACGGCCACACGATTCGGATTCGCCTATGGCACGCTGCCTGGTCATGTGGAATCGGGCGAAGAGCGGTTTCTTGTCGAGTGGCGGCACGCTGACCATGCCGTTTGGTACGACATTCTTGCCTTTTCTCGACCGAGGCATCTTTTAACTCGCATCGGCAAACGGCAGGTTCGCCGGATGCAAAAACGGTTCGGGCAAGGATCGGCAGCGGCGATGCAACGAGCCGTTCGTTCGAGCTAGTGTTCTGTCGATCATGATTTAATGGGTGGCATGCCTTCGCCTTCCGGGCGTAGGCATGCTTACCCGCTAACGCGTGAAAGCATGCCACCCTATATCACTGCGTTTACTTTACCACCGAGGCGGCACGGCGTTCGGCTTGGCGTTTGCGAATGAGTTCGATGTCGTCGTTGGGAGTCGCCGCGATTAGTTTGCGAGTGTAGTCCTCGCGCGGATTGGCGTAGATATTTTCGGAGGGTCCGAACTCGATGATTTTGCCGTTGTTCATCACGGCCATCATGTCGGCCATGAATTTCACCACGGCCAGCGCATGGCTGATAAAGATGTAGGTCAGGCCGCGTTTATCTTGCAGCTCTTTGAGCAGGTTGAGCACTTGGGCCTGTACGGATACGTCGAGCGAGGAGACCGACTCGTCGCAAATGATAAACTCTGGATCGGCGGCCAGCGCGCGGGCGATGCAGATGCGTTGCCGCTGACCGCCGGAGAACTCGTGCGGGTAGCGGCGCAAGTAATCGGGCCGCAAATCGACTTCTTTCAGCAACTCGGCCGCCCGGTCGCGGCGATCGGCTTTGCTCGAGCCGATGCGCTGGATGATCATCGGTTCGGTGATGGCCGATTCGATCGTCATGCGCGGGTTGAGCGAGCCATAGGGATCTTGGAAAACGATCTGCATGCGGCCGCGTATGGCGCGCAGTTGGCGATTGCCCAAGGTGCCCAGGTCGATGCCGTCGTACACAACGCGGCCACCGGTGGGTTCGATGAGTCGCAGGATGGCTCGGCCGGTAGTGGTTTTTCCGCAACCCGATTCGCCGACGAGGCCGAGCGTTTGTCCGCGGTAGACTTTGAAACTCACACCATCGATGGCACGCGTGTAGTCGACCGTGCGTTGCAACAGGCCACGGCGGATGGGGAAATAAACTTCGAGGTCGGAAACTTCCAGCAGCGGTGCGGTGCCTTCAGCAATGGTTTGGGTATCGGGTGCGTATAAGGGCGAAACCGAACCCTCCCCTTGCCCCTCCCTACGAGGGAGGGGAGAATTTGATTCTTCCCAGGGGTGGCCTATGGCGGCAAGTTCGGATTTTGGATGCAGGAGCCGTCCGCGGCCGGTTTCCTCCATGTGCTTGAGGCGCTCGGCATCGATTTTCTTTTCGATGACGCGGACCTGACCTAACTCTCCAGACTGAGGCGATACCTCCGCCACTCCTGCATCTATTGCAACACTAGCGGGGGTGTCTGATGCGTTCTCGACAACGACTTCCATAAAGTCGCTCACAGTGGGCAAGCGGCGATATTTGGTATCTAGCTGAGGCCGGCAGGCGAGCAAGCCTTTGGTGTAGGGGTGTTTTGGGTTGCTGAAGATTTCGACGACGCTGCCGTATTCGACCTCTTCGCCGCGGAACATCACGAGCACATCGTCGGCGATTTCTGCGATCACGCCCAGGTCGTGCGTGATGAAGATGATGGCCATGCCGCGCTCGTCGCGGAGTTTGCGGAGGATTTCGAGAATTTGGGCCTGGATAGTGACGTCGAGCGCCGTGGTAGGTTCGTCGGCAATGAGAAGCTGCGGATTGCAGGAGAGCGCCATGGCGATCATCACGCGCTGCTTCTGGCCGCCCGACATTTGATGCGGGTAGAAATCAACTCGTTCTTCGGGCTTGGGTATGCCGACTTCCTTGAGCAATGCGATTGTCTTGGTGCGAGCCTCGGCTTTGGAGACCTTTTGATGCAGGATGATGGCTTCCATGATCTGAGCGCCGACGGTAAACACCGGGTTCAGCGACGTCATGGGCTCTTGGAAGATCATGCTGATGTCGCGTCCGCGGATCGATTGCATCTCGCGTTCGGGCAAACGCACGAGATCTTTGCCGAGAAAAGCGATGCGGCCAGTTTCGATGCGGGCGTTCGACGAAAGCAGGCGCATGATGGAAAGTGACGTGACACTTTTGCCGGAGCCGCTTTCGCCGACGATGCCCAACGTGCGGCCCGCTTCGAGCCGGAAGGAAAGGTCATCGACGGCTTTGACGACACCTTCCTCGGTGTGGAAGTAGGTACGCAGGTCGGAGACTTCGAGAACAGGCATGGGGTACGGGGGCTAGGGGTCGGGGACTGGGGAGCGGAATTGCATTTGGCTTGTTTTATCGTAGATGCGCTAAGCTCTTCCCCTGGATTTTGCGCACTCTACGTGCCAATTGGGGGTGGGGGGCTAGGGACTGGGGACGGTGAGTCTGTACCGGGGGCGCACTGGTCGCTGAAGCGACCAGTCCTTCGGGATCATGTGGTAACGCGAAAGGGGTTTGTTTTTACTGCAATACTCAAGGGCACAGCATAGCATATTAGTGTACGTTTGTCTCGAACAATTTTCGGCCACTTGCGATTTTTTTTAGTTGGGCTGGCGCAGGCGGGGGTCGGTGGCTTCTTGGAGCGCTTCGCCGATGAGGTTGTAGGAAAGCACGGTGAGGAAGATGGCGGTGCCGGGGAACAGGATGAGCCACCACATTTGCTGGATGGCGCTGCGGCCCGACTTGAGGAGTGTGCCCCAACTGGGGTTGGGTGGCGACGCACCGAAACCGAGGTAGCTTAGACCACTTTCTACCAGGATGGCCGCGGCGATGCCGAAGGTGATCGGCACCAGGACCGGCGCGAGCGCGTTTCGGAGCACGTGCAGGAACATGATTCGCGGTTGGCTGGCTCCCAGCGCGCGGGCGGCGGTTACGAACTCCATTTGTTTGAGCTTGAGGAACTCGGCACGCGTAAGACGGGCGATGCCGGTCCAACTGGTGACACCGACGATCGCCATGAGATGGTAGTTCGTGATGTTGTTGAGCATGGCGACGAGTGCCAGGATGAGCACGAGCGAGGGAATGCACATGACGACTTCGATGGCGCGGCTGAGCACCATATCGACCCAGCCGCCCAAGTAGCCGGCCAGCGCGCCAACGGTGACGCCAATGGCGGCGGCGATGCCCATTGAAATGAAACCGACGCTGAGGGCGATCTGCGTGCCGTGGACCATTTGGGCGAATACGTCGAACCCTTGCTGATTGGTGCCGAGCCAGTTGTATCGGTTCGGCGCGCCGGTGTTGCCGGAGGGGTTGCCGGGCATGTTGGGCCATTCGCCCTCGCGCACGCGGCGGTAGGGGTCTTGATAGACGAGCGGCCAGATGGCCCAGCTCTCGGGATCTTTCTTTTCGAGGTTCGTGGAGTAAATGTTGCGGAAACGATCTTTGAGGAAGATGGGGTTCTCCCAACTGCGCACGTAGTAGCCCATGCAGGGGAAGTAGAGGTGTCCTTTGTATTTGCAGACGATGGGTTTGGTGCCCACGATCATGGGTGCGAAGAGCGCAACCAGGCAGAGGAAGATGACGAAAGCGAGCGAGAGCATGGCCAGCTTGCGTCGGCGAAAACGCTTCCACACTTCGCGCCAAAAGCCGCTCATGGGGGGCGTGGCTTCGAGGTTTGGCGGGTTTAGTTCGAGTTCGTCCATGGTGAGGATAGGCGTAAGGTTTAAGGCGTAAGTCGTAAGTGGGGAGGCATTAGGCTTTGGGCTTTAGGCATTAGACGTTTGTGGTTCGTTTTGGTATTCACTCAGTAGTTCCAAGTTCTCAGATGATTGGTTCGTGGCTTTACTTACTACTCACGACTTTTGCCTTAGCTATAGGTAACTCTTGGGTCGACGATGGCGTAGAGGATGTCGGCCAGGAGTTGGCCCAGGAGCGTGAGGATGCTGAAAATGAGCACGAGGCCCATGATGGTGTCGTAGTCGCGTCGGGTAATGGACTCGAAGAACAACCGGCCCATGCCGGGCCAAGTGAAGATTTGCTCAAGAATGATCGCGCCGCCGAGCAGATGTGGCAAGGTGAGGCCGAGCAGTGTGACGAATGGAATGAGCGTGTTGCGGAAGGCGTGATGCCAAATGATGTTCCACTCGGAAACACCTTTGGCGCGGGCCGTGCGGATGTAGTCTTGGCGGATGACTTCCTGCATGTTGGCGCGGATGAACCTGGCATCGTAAGCGAGGCTTCCGTAGGTGAAGCAAAGGATGGGCATGAAGGCATGCTTGAATAAGTCCCAGGTCTGAGCGCCGAGCGAGAGCGAGTCGAAGTTATCGCTCTTCATGCCGAAAAGAGGCAGCCATCCGAGCTTTACGGCCAGCAGCAATTGCAGAAAGAGCGCCGCGACGAACGACGGCAACGAGTACAGCATGTAAAGCAAAGAGCTGACGAAGCGTTCGCGCATGGTGCCCGCGCGCACTGTGGCCCACAGGCCGATGGGGATCGAAAGCGCGTAAGCGATGATCAACGACGGGATGGAGAGCATGAGCGTTGCAGGAACGCGGCTCATGATGACTTTGAGCACGGGCTGGTTGTTCTGGCTAATCGAGACACCCAGGTCGAGCCGTGCCACGTTGCTGAGCCACACGAAGTATTGCAGATACCAGGGTTTATCGAGGCCGTAGTAGCGCTCCATTTTCTCCCGGTATTCGGGAGTCATTTGCATAGATGGGTCCATATTGGCCGGGTCGGCCGTAAGAGGCGTGCCCGGCATGAGCCGCACGATGGCGTACACGAGGAACGTGATGAGAAGCAGAGTGAGGCAACCGATGGCAAGACGACGAACGATGTAGGCGAGCATGGCAATCCTTGGTTCGTCGTTTGTTGCGTGTGTTAATTACGAGACGATGTCCGACGGTTTCTGGGCCGGAAATTGCAAATTGCAAAATAGTCATTGCAAATTTCAAATTGCAGAGTTAGCCATTTTTCAATTTGCATTTTGTATTTTGCAATTTGCATTGGTTGTTGGGTGATTCGTTGGGAGCGCTAAGCCGCAAGCGGTGGAGTGGCAGGGGACATTCTATTTATTTGGCTTCGACGGCGTAGATGCTGCCGATGCCTGGGGAGAAATGGAACGGGCCGCGGGGGCTGAAGTTGTAGCCGCGCAGCTTTTTATTGAATGCGTAAAACGAGTTTCGGTAGAACAGCCATGTGTAGGGCTGATCTTGCCAAAGGGTTTTATGGATTTCGCCGTAGATGGCGTTTCGTTTGTCGGGATCGAATTCGAGTCGGCCTTGGATGAACAAGTCATCGACTTTTTTATTCGAATATTGACCGTAGTTACGGTTTTCGTTGGTCACGAAGATGTTGGCCGAGGTGTCGGGGTCGGCACCTGCCCCCCAACCGCCCATAGACGCCTGGAACTTGTGATCGGTCAAGAGCTGGGTGAGAACGGTGAATTCGGTGGGTTTGACGTTGCAGCGGATGCCGATCGAATCGAGGCACTCTTTCAGAAGCGTGCAAACTTGGATGCGGTCTTCGAACTGCGCGCACAGGATGGTGAACTCGAACGGTACGCGGCGGCCGTTGATTTCCTTGTCGCGAATGCCGTCGCCGTCGGTGTCGGTCCAACCGGCTTCATCCAGCAGTTCTTCGGCTTTGTCGAGGTCTTGTTTGTAAGGCTGGGGCGGGTTGTCTTTTGGGAACATGGGCGAGCTCGGGTGGAAGTTGCCGACGCCCTGATCGTAGAGACCGTAGTAGATCGTGGTGAGCATTTCCTCGTAGTCGAACGCATACGACATGGCCTGGCGGACGCGTTGATCGGAAAAATACGGCGTTCCCTGGTTCCAGAGAAAATGGAAGGAAGTCCACTCTTCGCCACTGACTTTTACATTGCGCTGCAAAAACTCTGGATTGTCTGTCTGGCCATACCATTGTTCGGCCAGCAGCATGAGCGAGTCGATTTGGCCTGCTTTGACGGCCAAAAGCGCGGTATTGCGGTCTTCAATGACTTTGAACCGCACCGTTTTGAAGTACGGTTTATCTCGCACTTGCTTGCCGTTGTGCATGTAATAGCTTTCGCGGCGGGCGAGCACAAATTCCTGGCCTCGCTGGCGGCGGGCGAGCGTGTAAGCGCCGCCGACGACAGGGTTATCCTCGAACTTCGAATGGATTTTGCTGCGGGTAAGCGTTGGGTCATCCTCAATGGTCGACTCGTAGATGTGTTTGGGGATGACCGAGAAGTTCATGTTGCCATCGTTCGTGGCGAGCGGTTGTTTATGGAAGTAGACGAGGGTGCGGTCGTCGTAGGCTTTAACGCATTTGATTTGATCGGTGCCGGTGCGCTGGGCCGGGATGATGACGGCTTGGGTCATGAGCACTTTGAAGCTGAACTCGACGTCGTAAGCGGTGATCGGCTTGCCATCGGACCACGTGAGGTCGTCGCGCATGACGACTTTATCCATCGATCGGTCTTTGCTGGTTTGCCAGGAAACGACGGCGTCGCTCGCCGCGAATTTTGCTAATCGCCAATCGAACGAAAAGATGCCGAATACGGTGAGGCCGTGGTAATCGGCCTCGGTGACGCTGCTGCTAAGCAGCGGATTGGTGCTCTTGAGGTCGCCTTCGGCGAGCAAAACGATTTCGGCATTCTCGTTGACGCCGGCGCGATCCTCGGGGGCGAGTCGGCCAAGGGTGTTGGCGATTTTCGCGTTCGCTTCCTTGGAGTTGTTGCGGAGCGAGAGCGCTTGTTCGACTGAAATGGGAGGCGGGCCCATTTCCTTTTGATGCTCGCGCATCAGTTCCATGCCATCGAGCACAGGGCGATCTTCCCACTCGGCCGTTTTGTCGATCTCTTCGAGCGGTGGCGGATCGAACGGCTCGAGCATGTCGCCGAGCGCGAACGGCGTATCGGCGGCCGGGGCTTCCGCGGTTTCCCCTTCGTCAGCGGGGGCGTTTGAATCGGCCGCGGTTGTTGATTCCTCGTTGGCTGGCGTTTCGTCGCTTGCTTCTTCGGTTGTGGAGCTCTTGGCCTGGGGCGTTGAGCTTTTGGACTGACAACCGGCTACCATCACGCTGACCAAGAGTACGCCGACGATCTGGGAAAGTATGCGGCCAGGCATCAAACGCATGAGATTAGTTCCTTCGAGGTCGGCATAGTACGGCGGAGGAGGCGAGCTAGTATCGCAAGCTAAATGACGGAAATGAATGCTACAAAATGAGTTAGATGGGGTCAACGACGGGCGGGAGGGGGCTTTCGGCAGAAAGGGCTTTGCTTGGCTGAGATCGACATGCATGCGCAATTCGCGACTTTCGCTGCTAGCACTCCACTAGAAGTTGTGTTGCCAGCGACCGGGGATTGTTGATAAGCTCCCACCCCCATTTTGGTTACGCTTTTTTGTGCGTTTTGGTTTTCGAGGCGAAACTTTATGATGCCGCGAGTTTATTTCTTCGTTGCCGCCCTTTCGCTAGGTTTGAGTCAGCTTTTCGTGGCGGACGGCCTGGCTCAACAATCGCGTTCTACCCAGCAGCGGCGGACGAATTCGTCGCAGCCGAATCGTTCGGGGCAAGCGCAGCCGCAGCGCCGTCCCACTTCACCATCGGCCGCGCAGGCGCAGGCTCAACGTCGACAAGCCCAAGCCACGCAGCAGCGGCAGCGAGTGGCGTCGCGCCAGACGGGCCAGCCCACTCGCATGGCTCAACGCACTTTGCCACCAGCGCCGCCACAGTCGTCGAGCGAAACACTAAATAAGGTAGAGGCCCAGGCTGTCGAGAAAACCGATCCGGAAAAGCGTGCCGAGTTTTTGAAGCTGGTCGGCGCGAACTGGATTTGGTCGCCCGCTCATGCCAAAGACGAAGTGCCCGTGGGCGATTGCTATTTCCGCAAAACATTTACGATGCAGCAGCCCGAGTTCGGACAAGTTCATGTGACATGCGACAACCAGTACGAGCTGTATGTGAACGGCAAGTTGGCCGGCCAAGGGAACGACTGGCGGAAGATGAACGTTCACGACGTAGAAAAATTGTTGCTGCCTGGGACCAACGTGGTGGCGATTAAAGCCACGAATATCGATGCGGGGCCTGCTGGTTTAGTCGCGCGTGTTGTGGTGAAAGAACGCGGCGGCACGTTCGAAAGCCACTCGACCGATTCCACATGGCGAACGAGCGTAAAACCAGCGATGGACTGGAACCAACCACGCCTGCGCGACAACGATTGGCTATTCGCGCGCGTGTACGGTCCGCTCGGCGGCGTATTACCGTGGGGCGACGAAATTGTGATTGCCGAAGAGGGCTCACGTTTCTTGATCGATCCGGAGTTTTCGATAGAGCGTGTGGTGACCAATGAGCAGGCCGGTTCGCTAATCGCGATGGCGTTCAACGCGAATGGCGATTTGCTGGTATCGCAGGAAGGCGGGCCGCTGATGCTGATCCGCAAGACGGCAGAGGGCAAGTACGATGCTGTATCGCCGTTCTGCGAGGAAGTGCGAAACGTGCAAGGCATTTTGCCGATCGGCAGTCGTGTGTATGCGGTGGGCGACGGGCCGGACGGCGGGGCCATGTATCAAATGACCGATAAGGATGCCGACGGCAAATGCGATGAACTCAAAACGCTGGTGAAATTCAAAGGCTCGGTTGGCGAGCATGGTCCACATACCGTGCGGCTTGGTCCGGACGGGTTGCTATACATTTTGAGCGGTAACTTCGCGCAGGCGGATGCCACGCTCTCGGAGAAGAGTCACTATTCGCATTACTATGAAGGCGATTTGATTCAACCGCGGTATGAAGACCCACAAGGTTACGCCGCGGGCGTGAAAGCGCCGGGCGGGGCCATCTACCGTACCGACACCAACGGCAGCTTTGTGGAAATGGTAGCCGGCGGGTTTCGCAACCCGTACGACTTCGCATTCAACGACGACGGCGAGTTGTTCACCAACGACGCCGATATGGAATGGGATATCAACTCGCCGTGGTATCGGCCGACACGAGTGAGCCACGTGCCGTTGGGCGGTGAGTTTGGTTGGCGGAGCGGTTGGGCGAAATGGCCCGAGTATTTCCTGGATGGCCTGCCAGCGACGGTGGATATCGGCCCCGGTTCGCCAACCGGCGTGGTGTTCTACGATCACAACGCATTCCCCGAGCGACTTCGCGGCACGCTGTTCGTCGGCGATTGGGCGATGGGGCATATTCATGCCATCAAGCTCGAACGGAGCGGCGCTTCGTACAAGGCAAAAATGACAACCTTCGTGAAAGGTCGTCCGCTGAACGTGACAGGCCTTGATGTGGGTGCCGACGGCGCGTTGTATTTCTGCACGGGTGGTCGCGGTACGGACGGCGGCGTGTATCGCGTGCGCTGGAACAGCGCACCACCCCAGCAGACGATTCAGTTCGACCAGGGCATCAAGCAAGCGCTGGAACAACCGCAATTTCATAGCGATTGGGCACGGATGCGCATCGCGGCCATCAAACGCAAAATGGGCGGAGAGTGGGAAAAGGAACTCGACCGTGTGCTTGGAAACGCGAATGCACCAAAGCAACAGCGACTACGCGCGATCGAACTGCTGACGTACTTCGGGCCGCAACCCTCGCCGAAAGTGCTCGCGCACTTGACGAAAGACGGCGATCCGGCGATGCGGGCCCGCATTGCTCGCTTGATGGGAACGCGCGATGAAGAGGAATTTACCGCTCCGCTCACTGCCCTGCTCCAGGACAAAGACGCCTGGGTTCGCCGTGTTGCGTGTGAGTCGATCGCTCATCGTGGCGATAACGTGCCGGCAAAGGATTTTGTGGCGTTGCTTGGTGATTCAGATCGATATGTGGCTTTCGCGGCACGCCGTGTTTTGGAGAAACGTCCCGCGGCCGAATGGCAAGATTTAGTTCTGACGGCTAAGAACCCTCGCGTGTTTCTGCAAGGCTCTACGGGCTTGTTGGTAGCGCATCCATCGCCGGAGATGGCTCGCAAGATCGTGGCTCGTAGCGAGGCGATCATGAAAGGCGACGTGCAGGAACCGGGCAAGAAGCCAGGCTATATCAGCGATGCGAATTTCCTTGACCTGTTGCGCGTTACCGAGCTCGCACTTGTACGTGGCGAGCTTAAGCCGGACGATGTGCCGTCGCTTTCGCAACAGTTGCTTCGTGAGTACCCCACGAAACACGCGATGATGAACCGCGAGTTGGTGCGACTGTTGGCATACCTGCAACCGGTAGGTGCCGCGCATGCTTTCGCGCAGCAGATTAGCGGCGATACGCCGGAGGTGGAAAAACTGCAAATCGGCGCGTACGCGCCGCGGATTTCGCAAGGCTGGGAAACGGGCGACAAGCTCATCATGCTCGGCTACTACGAGAAGGTGCGTGGCATCGAAGGCGGCCATAGCATGTCTGGTTATATCGAGCATTTTTCTCGCGATTTTTTTACGAACCTTAACGCGACGGAGCGTCGGCAGTTGATTGCGGCGGGCGAGCATTACCCGATGTCGGCACTTTCGGTGTTAGCTAAGCTGCCGGAAAATCCTGGGCCGGAATTGCTGGCCGAGGTGCGTGCGCTGGATGGCCGCTTAGAGGGCATGCCGGGCGAACCTGTGGCTCGGTTGCGGGTTGGTATCGTGGCCGTGCTGGGCGGCAGCGGCGAAGAGAAGTCGCTCGAGTATTTGCGCGACCTTTATCTTCGAGACCCACAGCGTCGTGCGCCAGTGGCGATGAGCCTTACGCAAAATCCGATGGGTGACAACTGGACGATTCTGGTCGACTCGCTGCGAACCGTCGATGGTGAGCCAGCGAAAACGATCCTCACGGCGCTCACGACGGTGGACCAACGGCCGGAAACATCGGAACCGTATCGCAATACGATTCTGTTGGGTTTGCGGATGCAATCGAACGGCGGCGAGCTTTCGGCCAAGCTACTGGAAAAATGGTTGGGGCAGGCACCGTATGGGCCAAACACGCCGGTCGGCGAAAAGCTGGCTGCGTGGCAGAACTGGTATGCAAATACGTTCCCGAACGAATTGCCGGCCGAGTTGCCGAAGGAAACACAGCAAAACAAGTGGAGCTACGAGGAACTACTAAGCTACCTGGAAGGCCCCGAAGGAAAGCTGGGCAGTCCTTCTCGTGGTGAAAAAATCTTCCAAACGGCGCAGTGCGTTAGTTGTCATCGATTCAAAGGCCGTGGCGAAGGCATTGGCCCCGATCTCACAGCCGTCGCTCAGCGATTCCAACGCAAGGAAATTCTGGAATCGATCGTCCATCCAAATCAGGTGGTGTCGGACCAGTACGCAAGCCAAATCGTGATTGCGGGCGGGAAGACATACATCGGCGTGGGCATGGTGAACCAGGACGGCAGTATGACGCTGCTCCAATCGGACATGCAGAAGGTCGAGATTCCGCGAGATGAAATCGAGGACGTGCGAACGAGCAAAACGAGCGCGATGCCCGAGGGACTGCTGAACAAGCTTACGCTGGAACAAGTGGCTGATTTATTTGCCTTCCTGATGAATTCTCCGGAGCCAGCCGTGGCGTCGGAGCCCCAGAGTGTCCTCCGCTGATAGCGGGCTGATTGCGGGCGAAAATCGACCTTTTTTCTGGCCAAACATGAATTCTTTAACGATAAAAGGTCTTTGGAGGAAACAAGTTAGCCGATTATTCGACTCAACTTGACCCCGGTGCGAACAATACCTAAGGTGAGAACGTAGACTTTAGGTGCCCCGCGTACCTACCTTTTGAGACGCTTCGAAATGGCAATGGTCGGAAAACGCCTACAACTTGCGGTAGCTCGGCGGATTGGCGCGATACCGCTCGCCATTCTGTTGCTGCTTGGCGGTCTAACCACGCCTATCGTGAGTGCAAACCGGTTTTCCGAGCTCGAAGAAAATTCTACTCCCATCACTCGTTGCGAAGAGCTTTCGCACAGCCATCATCGAGTGAACCCTCAACGCCTGTTGCGGCTCGAAGCGGGCCGTATCACGAGCGCTCCCACGGTACTTTCTCTTTCTCCCCGCGCGTTGGGTAGCGACCAACATCCGGTGCTTAGCGCGCTCGGTGGCCACCGATTGCCGAACGGACTTCTTGCTCCGCTTACGTGTTGATACGCACCCGGTTAGCTACCGGCGTGTTCGTATCCAGTTCTTTTTCGGCGGCTGATTGGAGCGTTGACCCGATCGATCGGGCATTTTTTCCGATTTGTTAGGCGTATTTTGTAACACGCCTCGGTCTGGCTCGTATTAGTCGTCGGCTCCCACATAAAGCGACTTGTGGAGGACCGCTACGCGATTGTTGCCTCCCCCGGTAACTCGTTACCGAGTGAGAGGCTTCTCGTGTGTGTTCTCCGCAGCAGAAGCAAGGTAGACACAGTGTATAGCCCACTTCCTGGCGTCCGTACGTTCCAACGTAAGATTTTTCCTCACAAGCGTGAGCGATTCGAGCAACTGGCCACCGGCCAGACGCCGTCGACTCTGTTCATCACGTGTTCCGATTCACGCATCGTTCCCGAGCTGCTCACGCAGACCGAGCCTGGCGAGCTGTTCGTGCTTCGTAACGCTGGCAACCTGGTGCCACCCTATACCAAGGATTTCAGTGGCGAAGCAGCCACGATCGAGTATGCCGTGAAAGCACTCGGCGTGAAGCAGATCGTGGTCTGCGGTCATTCTCACTGCGGTGCGATGACCGGCGTATTGCGGCCTGAGCTGATCCAAGACTTGCCGGCCGTGGAGAAGTGGCTCACGTATGCCGAGCGGGTTCGCAATGAAATTCTGGACTCGCAGAAGCCAACTGACCCGGATGACGATGTGCTGACATCGGCCATCAAGTCGAACGTACTGGTGCAACTCGATCACTTGCGCAGCTACCCGGGCGTGCGTGAAGCCGAGTCGGAGGGCCGGCTCTCGTTGTATGGCTGGTTCTATCGCTTCGAAACCGGGCAGGTGTACCAGTTCGATAACCCGAACCACCGTTTTGTAAACATTATCTATAGCGTTGAAGAGCGAGTGGCCGTTTAGCGCGGTCACCCGTCTTTACATTTTAAACACCTTTTTCGATTGTCTCGAACAGAATCACCCAAGTCATTAAACGGCATTACGATGGAAGTTTCTCACGAACCTATAGTGCGATCGAAAGCTGCGAACGAACCGAAATCGGTGCTCGGGGCAATCCAGGGCGATTTCATGCCGTCGATCGCGGTATTTTTGGTGGCGTTGCCGCTGTGTATGGGCATTGCCATTGCCTCGGGCGTACCGGTTGCTGCCGGTTTGATCACGGGTATCGTGGGCGGCCTCGTCGTAGGCGTGCTGGCTGGTTCGCCGCTGCAAGTGAGCGGGCCAGCGGCCGGCCTTACCGTAATCGTGTACGGCATCGTTCAACAGTTCGGGCTCGATTCCCTCGGTCCGATCGTGTTGGCAGCCGGCCTTATGCAGGTGATCGCCGGTTTGTTCAAGCTGGGCCAATGGTTCCGGGCTGTGTCGCCAGCGGTTATCAAAGGCATGCTGGCCGGCATTGGCTTGTTGATTCTCGTGAGCCAATTTCATGTGATGATCGACGACAAGCCGAAGGAATCGGGTATTCAAAATCTGATTACGATTCCACAGGCAATCGTGAAAGGCATTGGGTTTCCTGAGGCAAGCACCGCGCAGGAGCGCGAATATCGCACTCAATTGCTCAAAGACGTGGGAATGCTCCACGAGTTGCAGTCGGAAGTGGAAGACGCCGTGGTAGCCGCGGTACCCCATCAACCTCATGATGTGGGCGAACACGATGCCACGCCATCTGCCGATGCATCCCCAGCAACTCCGCTGGATCTCCAACCGTTAGCAAGCCGGCAGGCTGAAGTGAATTCTCAGGTGGCTCAAGTGCTTACGCGCATCAATGAGCTGCATGTGAATCCGCGTTCTTTGGAGAAAGCCAAGGAAGCGGCCGACAAGGTGCTTGCCGCCAATGCCAATGCATTGAAGCAGCTTGAGGCGGGCGACGGCCCTGCGGCGGTGAAGGCTCAATATGTCGCGGCGAGCAGGCTACAAAGCTTGCTTGGTCAATTGAAAGATCATCAATGGGCCGCCAAGGTCGGTATTGCGACGATCGTTGTGCTACTGATTTGGAACGTACTGGCTCGTGGCCGCCTGAAGATGGTTCCGGCCCCGTTGGTTGCGGTGGCGGCGATTACGGCTGCCGCTTACTACTGGGGATTGCCGGTGCTGTACGTGGAAGTGCCGGATAACTTACTCAGCTCGATTCGCTTGCCGTCGCTCAATACGTTCCAAGGTAACGATCTTTGGGGCATGTTCCAAGCAGCGGCGGTGGTGGCCCTCATCGCAAGCGCCGAAACACTGCTGTGCGCCACGGCAGTCGACCAAATGCACGGCGGCAAACGGACGAACTACGACCGCGAACTGTGGGCCCAGGGCGTGGGCAATTCGATCTGCGGTTTTCTCGGTGCGATACCGATGACGGGCGTTATCGTTCGTAGCGCGGCCAACGTGCAGGCCGGCGGTACCACGCGGGCATCGGCCATCATGCATGGTGTATGGCTGCTGGTGTTCGTAAGCTTGCTAGGGTTTGTGCTTCGTGCGATTCCGATCGCGAGCCTGGCTGCCGTGCTTGTTTACACGGGGTACAAACTCATCAATCTGAAACAAGTAAAAGAATTGTACAAATACGGCTGGGGCGAAGTGATCGTGTTCTTCGCCACATTCATCGGCATCGTAGCGACCGATTTGCTCACGGGCGTGATCATCGGCGTAGTACTTTCGGCCATAAAACTGCTGATTACGTTCTCGCAATTCTCGGCCCAATTGCACTCGGAGCCCGATACGAATCGTTCTATTCTGATTTTAGAAGGCACGGCTACCTTCTTGCGACTACCAATGCTTGCTAGCGCACTGGACAATGTGCCAAGCAGTTCCGAGTTGCACGTTGATTTGGAACAACTCGAATACATCGACCATGCGTGTCTCGATTTGCTCATGTGCTGGGCCAAACAACACGAGACAGTCGGTGGCCGTTTGGTAGTAGATTGGAGCTCGCTTCACGCACAATTCCGGCCCGAAACCATACCGTTGACAAAATCGGTGGCATAACACACTGGGCAGATACGATCGATAATCCAAAGTCGCGTTTGCTACCAAACGCGAGACTCCTCCATGGGCGACAGTTTTGCTGCCGCCCATGTTTTTTATCTTTCCGCCGAATGTGTGTGGGGCTGAATCGCCAGCAGCACTTACGGATGGCGGAGTAAGCGTACTGGGAAAACATGCACTCTCCCCATCGCTACGGGGTGAAGACCTGCCACTCGCTGCTTAGAAGTCTTGAGCAAAGCGGATGCCCCAGCCATGAATGATGCCGTCGCCTAAGTCGCCGCCCAGCGCGGCATCGCGATCGGTACACATGTAGTTGAACTGCATCTTCATATTCGGATTGAAGAACCAATTCAAACCGACGGTGACGTTGTGCAGAATACCGCCGTCGATCGTGTTATCGTTGAGGTCGAGATAGTTATAACGGGCACCGATTTGCCACGCTCCGGGTCCAGCAGCGCCGCATCCGCGGCGGAAGTAGAAATTACGATGCGGGATGACGCGTTCAAAAGTGCCGTAGAGCTTGTTGTATCGGTCATGTTCTCCCGTGATGAAATACATGACTTGCACATAGCCGCCATGGTAAACGACATCGCCGGGGCTAGGCTGGGGCACGCCGCCTAGAATCATCGCGGCATCGCTCATTTCGCTGACCAGGTATTCACTCTGAAACGTCCACGGCCCGTCGACGGCAGCCAACTCGCCGTTGAGCCACACGATGTCGTCGCCCGTAAGCGGCCCCGTGGTGGCGGGCACGGGCCAATCGGCCGACAGGCCGGTGCGGATGGCATCGCGAGTGCGGAACACCGCAACGTCTTCCACGGTGGTCGATCCCCACACGGAGCCGCCTACGTGAAACAAGTTCGCGCCGTCGTTTTCGTACCAAAGCAATCGTGAAACGCGACCAACGCCCGCGACATCGCCGCTGAACGCGTTCTCGGCGAACACGTTGTCGGTCGGCTTGAATAAGCCCGCATTCCAGGTTCCCAAGTCATTGGCACCCCAGTTATCGAACATTGCGACGCCTGGCAAAAAGCCGTTGTAGCGGCCGCCGTAGAACGCATCCTGATTGTAGGATCGCTCCATGAAGGGCAGAAAACGGCTGCTTACCAAGTGCTCGAAACCGATAGCTGGCTTCTGGTTGCCGATGCGGATATTGCCGACCCAGGGTACTTCTTTGAATTGCCACCAAAGGTCGGTGGGTGCTGTAATGGCCCGCGATTCGCCGTTGTCGTCGAACGAGTTGAAAAAATCGTATTCGACCGCCCACTCGATCGTGCTGTACATGGTGCCGTCGATGCGGATACGACCGCGGCGGAAATCGGCACCGTTTTCGTAAGGTCGATTGATGTTGTCCTGCACGTTCTGGTCGGCGTTGAACCACCCCACGTCGAGCTGCGTGCGGCCGCCAATGTGGACGCGGAAGTTCTTGTCTTTCGTGGCAATTTCGAGACCATGATGCCACGAAGCAGTCATTCCGAGGGGATCTTTCTCCGCTTTTTCCTCGGGGAAGCATTCCTCGCAAAACTCGGAGTCTGTCCAGGGTTCGGCAGACAGTTCGAGGTCGGCGACCTCGCTGCTTTTTCTATCAGCGGGAGGTTCGGCCAACTGAAGCATGGGGCCAAACTGGTCCAATGATTCGCCGTTCAGTGCTTCCAGAAGTGCCGCGTTCTGCTGCTCCAGAGCTTCGATCCGGCGACGTAATTCATCCAACTCGCTCGCGGGGGTTTGTGCTACGGTTGGCATGGCTAGCCAAAGACCACAAAACACCCAGGAAAAAGTCAGGAATGCCAACTTCATGCTGCGATTCCGAACGGGAAATAAAAGGCGAGAAGACAATCGGCAAACGCGATCGCTGGCAAAGTTTGCCGGGCAGGCAAGGACTGACGCGGAAAAGCAGGAGCATCGCGCACCAGCCGAACATGTCATCGGGTTTGCCGATTGCAACGGTGAAATCTGAAATACAAAGCAGCAGGGCCTCGCCTCTGATGCATGCATGAAGTTGGGCGATTATGGCGGTTGCGAGGCCCGTGGTGGCGACGAGCTAGTGTTCTGTCCATGGTCATTTGATGGGTGGCATGCCTTCGCCTTCTGGGCGTAGGCATGCTTACCCGCTACCGCGTGAAAGCATGCCACCCAGCAATTCAAGACTGACAGAACACTAGCAGCAACGGCAATCCGCCCCCGGCAACGGGGTTCCTGGCGAGATCTACAAGCTTTTGATCGTAAGCTGGAATTCGCTGATATGAATGCCTTTCAGTTGCAGCCCAGGGACCGCGCGAAGCAATCTGAGGTAGATACGACGCCGAAAGTTTTCGAGGCCAGGTTCATCGAAATGAGCCAAAGGGGTCATACGCGTAGCGATGATAATTTGGTCGCGCATTTTGTGTTCATTGGCCGAAACCACGCCTTTCACTTGAGCGAATTCGTCGCTGGCCACAGACACGTGCAAGATAAATCGCACGGTGCTCTTTTGTGCTTCCACCGGGTAGTAGGACTTTATCCTGAATTCGCCGAGCTCGATTCCACGCACTTTCAAATCCGTGGGCACGTCTAGCTCATTGGCGCTTTCCTCTTCGCCATGTGCTCCGTGTGCAGAAGCACCGTGGCCGCTGGCGGAGGCAGAGCAAGGCACGTTCATGACGAACAGTGCCGCCGCGCACCAAGCTAGTCGTTTTAGCATCATTTTACTTTTGCCATGATTGGCGTGCATGATTGGCATTCCATGGAACGTGTATCGAGAAACGACCGGTTAGAGCGGCTGGCTAACCACCTCGGTGATAAGAAGCTGCCTTACATCGTCCCTTCCCATTTCGGTAGCAAGGGCGTCCATAAGGCGGGCTTTGAGTGTGGAAAGCTCGGGCTCTTGCAAATCTTCGACCGACGCGTTGCGACAAACACGAATCACATGATCGCGGATCTTGCCTTCGTGTCGGCTGTAACTATCGAGCACGGCCGACTTCTTGTTTGGTCGCACGAGGGCATACAATTCAAAATCGAGCTGAAGCCGCGTTTGATGAACGGCTGAATGAGTGCGGTCTTCAATCACAGGAATCGGGATCGAGTATTTACCCAGGTCGAGCTCGAGCAATTCCTCGTGCGGCGGGACCAAATCCAACGCGTCATAATTGAACTCAGAGGGCGAGCTGCAACCAGCCAGCGCGCATACCACCGTGAAAGTCACAAAAACACTCTGGATCAATGATCGTGTCACGCTCGAATCTCCCACGCTGAAAGATAGGCCGTTCGGCGCTACAAAACATGGCGTAGAGTTGGTGTGACGCGGTGGAATGCCACACCACCTCCACCTGCACCGATTATGCGGATTGAAGGAAGCAAATGGACCGCATCAACCTCACGGCAGCAGATAAACCACGCGACACACGGCGCAAACTGATCCGCGCGATGGTATTGCTATGCGCCTGTTTTTTTGCCGGCTGCTATCGCGGCGAGGCACTGGTAAACGAAGCTCGCTCGAGGGCTACGAAGACCCGGCTTGCCGAAGTGGATTTCGGCACGTTTCAAACCACGCTTCCTCGTGATGCGCATGCTCACACGCTCACAGAGCTAAAGCTGCACGTATTCGGCACGGTGCCAAGATACCGCGTGGCCGAAATCAAGAAACAACTGAAGTACGAAGAATATCGGCTGCGTGCCGAAACATTGGGTGCTGTGCGGCATGCAACTCGCGAAGAACTTTCAGAGCCTAGCCTGGCGCAACTTCGCAAACGAATCGAAAAGGTTCTCAATGAAATCCTGGCCGAGAAGCCTGTGAAGTCGGTCGGCTTTTACGAAGTCACGCTGCGTCAGCGTTGAAGTTCCGCGCTCGACACGAGGTTCTCGGCATTCGAGCGGCGGCGAAGTTGACCGCATGCGGCATCAATCGCATCGCCCTTTCGATGACGAAATTTCACAGCGATACCACGATCTTCGAGTACCCGCCGAAATGCTCGCTGGGCCGCCATGCTGGGCGTTCCGTAAGGTAAACCACCCACGGGGTTGTAGGGGATCACGTTCAACATGGCCGTGCGATTGCCGAGCAACCTCGCGAGTTCCTCGGCATGTTCGGTGCTGTCGTTGAGGTCGGCAAGCAGGACGTATTCGAACGTAAGCTGCCGGCCGCTTTGATCGAAATAGCGATCGGCCTCGGCCAAAATATCGCGCACTGGAATCTTTTCGCTGACGGGCACGATTCGATGCCGCAGTTCGTCGTTCGGTGCATGAAGCGATACGGCTAGCCGATAGCGCGAACCCATTTCAGTGAGCCGCCGCATGGGCTTGGGAAGCCCCACGGTGGAAATCGTAATGCGACGGGCGCTGATGCCGAGACCGTCCTCACGGCTCGCCTCATGCAGGGCGGGCAAAAGCGAATCGAGATTCGCCAGCGGCTCCCCCATGCCCATCACGACGATGTGGCTTAGTCGTTCCTCATCGCCAAGCAACAACTGGAGGCGTAGCAGCTGTTCAACGATTTCGCCCGTGGTGAGATTTCGCATCAAACCATCGAGGCCGCTGGCGCAGAAGACGCAGCCCATGCCGCAGCCTACTTGGGTGCTGATGCAAATCGTGCGTCGCACTTCATCGCGAAGCAGCACGCATTCGATTTGGCCTCCGTCGGTGAGTGTGAGCAGCAACTTCTCTGTGCCATCGGCAGCCTGGGTATGTCGCGCGATCTGGGTAGTCCATAACGTGAAATCGCGTTGGAGTACTTCACGCAAACTGAGCGGGAGGTCGGTCATCTGGCCAAATTCGCGAGCACGCCGTTCGAATAGCCAGCGGCGTATCTGCCCCAGTCGATACGCACCCTGCCCCCGATCCTTGAGCCAAGGTTTAAGCTGCTCGTCGATCGCTGTTAGTAAATGGGGCACAAAAAATCCGATCGATATTGAAGCCGGTCAAATTGGGTTATAAGACGGGGTGGCATGCTTTCACGCGATAGCGGGTAAGCATGCCTACGACCAGGAAGTCGAAGGCATGCCACCCATGCATTCGAGACTTACAAGCCACTAGGTTAACTATTGGGTGTTCGACATGGCTGCAGGCAGCCACGACCACAAATAATAGGCGCGTGGCGTGGTGAGGTCGATCAATGCTCTTACGTCGAGTTGAGTCGATGGACGCAACGAAGCATTGGCACCCGCGAGCATTTGCATGAGGGAGGGTGGTTGCTCATACCGCACGCAACGCAGGTTGTCGGTGCTGTAACCGGCGAGCTCCGCAGTGCGGGCGATTGCTTCTTCAATGAACCCGATTTTATCAACGAGCCCGCGATCGAGCGCTTGTTGGGCGGTAAAGATTTGGCCGGTGGTCGCGGCATCCAGCGCGGCCTGGTCATTTTTGAACTTGGGGCGACCATTGGTGACGATCTCCTTGAACCCTTTGAAGCTTTCGTCCACGAGCGTCTGCAAAACTTTTCGCTCCTCGGGGGTCATCGGTTTCGTGGGCGATCCCATTTGCTTGAGCGGAGCGCTCACGATCGAATCGTCGGCGGCACCCAGCTTGCTCAACGTGCCCGTAAGGTCGTAGTGCGGAATAATGACGCCGATCGAGCCGGTCCAAGTGGTGGGCTCGGCAAAAATGACATTCTGCTGATCTCCGACGGCCATCGCCACGTAGTATCCGCCGCTGGCGCAAATGCTGCCCATGCTGACCACCACGGGGAATTTCTCGCCGTTTTTACTTCGCGCTGTTTGCAGTTGCCGCAAGTGGTGGTAAATGTAATCGCTCCCGGTGACGGTGCCGCCGGGCGAGTTGATCCGCACAATCACCCCCACCACGCTGCTATCCGCTTTCACGCGGTCAATTTGACGTTTGGCGAAGCTATCTTCGCCTTCCATAATTGCCCCGCTCACGTCGATGATGGCAAGCTTGTTCATCGCCGTGCGAGACAGCGAATGGAACCTTTCGACCGGTGCGTTAGGCGGCGTGAAGTAGCTTTGGTATTTGCCGTAAATTCCCATGATGAAGAACACGGCCAGCACCAGGGCAGCGAGAAGCCATTTGCCAAAACGGCCGAACATGCTAGGCGGTTGCTGGATAATCACCTGCGGGGGTGCCGATCGGGGGGCAACCGGCGTTAGGGGAACATCATCGAAAGCCATGAAGGAATCTCCCGCGTGCTAGCGTTCATACCGTGTGGGGTTTCCATCATTGTACGGCGGGCGAAGTCGCCATTGAAGATAACGGCCAAGTTACATTTCAGAGTCTTTTCTGCGGAAATTGAGTCGGACCAGGTCGTCGCGACAAATCGAACGGCACAATGCGGTGGTGGGTCAGTTTGAATTGTGGGTGGCTGGGGCAGAGGCTTTGCGCCGCCCCAGACAGCATTTACTGGGGCATTGCCCCAGCCACCCTTCTACGAAAACTGCAAACGGCCCTACTACCTACAATGCATAAACCTTGCCACGACGGGGCGAATGCCGGTAAAGTGGACGCTCGTTAAACGTCGCATCAAAGGAGTTTCGAGTGTTTGTTGCTGCTTCGACCGAGTGTTATCCCGACCTGTCGCCTCAAGATGCGCTAGAAGTGCTGGCCGACCTAGAGTACACGGCCGTTGAAATTCCGCTCCACGAATCGGGCCGCGGGCTGAAACCTTCGGAAGTACACGCCGACCTAGAGCGTTCGGCCCGATTCTGCCGCGATACGCATCGGCTCGATATCGCGGCTCTCGACCTCGAACTGGCCCCCGGCCCGCAGTACTACGAACACTTTGCCTCGTGCTGCAAGCTGGCTAAAGCCATCAAAGTCGTCACGCTGGTGGTACCCTGCTCCGAACTTGGTACGCCGTTCAACGAAGAAATCGAACGGCTTCGCAAATTGGTAGAAATTGCGTCCCTAGAAGGGGTCGTGGTGGGCCTAAAGACGCAAATCGGCCGGATGTCGCAAGACCCCGACACGGCCGTTGTACTGTGCGACAACGTCAAAGGCCTGCGGCTCACGCTGGATCCCAGCCATTACATCACGGGCCCCCACCAGGGCGGCAACATCGACAAAGTGATTAAGTACGTGCAGCACGTACACTTGCGCGACTCCACCAAAGACAAGCTACACGTGCGGGTCGGACAGGGCGAAGTCGACTACGGAAAGCTTATTCAGCAGCTCTCGAAGGCAGGCTACGACCGGGCCCTTTCGGTCCACATGCCGCCGCTGGAGGGCTTTGACCACCGCGGCGAAATGCGCAAAATGCGGCTTCTGCTCGATAGCCTGCTGTAGACTCCGCCCCGGCTCAAGAAGGTAGACTTCCAGCGAAACTTTGAGTGCTGGGCATGGTTTTATCTAAAGCGTCGCCAAATAGCAGCGAAACTCAAGCGTCACTCGCTGTTTGGCCCTGCCACGGCTAAGCTAAAGCTTGTCAGGGTGTCTGCCCCGGCATGGGTCAACACGCTGAGGTTTAGGAACTCTAACAAAACCGGCGGGGACTGTCCCGATTTTGCGGAGTCTTCGCAGCAAAATGGGACTGTCTCCCTCTCTCAGACGGTTTGGTTAGAGTTCCTTAGTCATCGCGACGTCCACTTGCAAAGAACCTACCGCGAGCTGCCCAGTGTCGATTAGCGAATCGACTGCGGAACGATATACACTAGCCGACCCTGACGTTCGGCTCATGCTACAGGTGCGCGATAACGACGCGCACGCGTTCGAGGAGCTTATGCTCCGCTATCAGAATCGACTGCTGTCGCTGCTCACGCACCTGGTTGGCCAGCGTGACTTGGCCGAGGATCTGGCTCAAGAAGTGTTCTTGCGTGTTTACCGTGCTCGCAACAGTTACGTGCCAGGCGCGAAGTTTTCAACGTGGCTGTTTACCATCGCGGGCAACGTGGCCTCGAATGCACTACGCTCGAAATCGCGTCGCAAAGAAGTGCATTTGGTGCCGCTTGCCAGCGAATCGGCTCCTCAGTCGCTCGAGGCAATCGCGCTGGCGGCCAGCGGCCTGATGCCCACACGCCAGCTCGACAAAGCCGAAATGTGCGCCGCCGTGCAGCGCGCCATCAACTCGCTCAACGAGCGCCAACGCATGGCCGTACTGCTCGCCAAATTCGAGCACCTTAGCTACGCCGATATCGGCGAAATCATGGACATGTCGCCGCAAGCCATCAAATCGCTGCTTTCGCGAGCGCGTTGTAACCTGAAAGAGGCTTTGCAGCCGTACCTTGATCGCGGGGCGATGACGAACGCTTCGGGCGAGCAGGCGATCGAACGGTCGGGGTCCGAGTTTGAAGACGAGAACTGATTAGGTATAGACCAAAGACCATGTCGTCCATCACCGATCCACAACCCGAGAATTCGGCAGCCGAAGAGCTCGTCGCCTATTTGGATGGCGAGCTTTCGCCAGACGATTGCCGCCGGATTGAAGAGCGATTGGCGGCCGACGAGAGCTATCGGCAGCAACTGCGTGAGCTCGATCAAGCGTGGAATGCGCTCGATTCCTTGCCGTCGTCGAAAGTAAACGACGACTTCGCACGAACAACCATGGAATTGGTGACCGTCGTCGCCCATGCCGACGCGACGGTAGCAACTGCGCACGGCGCAACCTCTCAGCGACGTCGCAATACTTGGTTCGCATTGGCTGCACTTGCCGGATCGCTGCTGGGATTTGTCACTGCCTGGCTGCTCTTGCCCAACCAGAATCTGGCATTGTTGCAAGACCTACCCGTCATTCAGCAGGTCGACGTGTTGCAGCAGGTCGAGAGTATTGACTTCATCCGCAGGCTGGCCGATGTCGTGCCTCGCGAGCAATTAGTTACCGATGAAGCGGCTCTCGACGAAGAATTGCAGGCCCTAAAAACCGTGTCTGCCGCGTCGATTTCGGTTCGTCGCCAATGGGTTCAAGCATTGCCGGCCGACGAGAAGGTCATCCTGGCCGCCGAGCATGTTCGGTTCAAAGACCTGAAACCGGAGGAGCAGACACGCCTTCGCACGCTGGAGCAAGATACTGCGGCAGCAGGCGACGACACCCAGCGAACCATGCTCGCCTATGGCCAGTGGTTGAACCAACTGACTGCCGCCGAAAAGGGGCAGCTTCGCAGTGAATTACGCGGCCAATCCGTAGACGACCAAGCGAGAACCGTGCGCCGACTGGTGAGGCAACAGCGAGATCAAGTAACCCGGCGACTGTCAGCCGACGACGCCAAGCAGATCCGCGAGGTGCTCAAGCAAATCGCGGAGGAGCGAAAAGGCGAACTAGCCAATCTCCGCCAACGAGGCGGAAACGGTCCCAACCAGCGCTTCGAGGGCATGCGCGGTGCCCTCCCGCTCGTTGCCCGAGAGAGTTACGAAAACAAGCTTTGGCAACGTATTGCAGAAGGACTCAGCCCCGAGGCCAAGTCGCATCTCGATTCATTGCCAGAACGGGCTCGCACTTGGCAACTGTGGCGCTGGGTTTGGGAAGCAATCCAGGTGAACGTGGATTCGAACGATCTGGAAAGGTTCTTTTCAGAAAAACTTGGCAACGAAGATCGCGAGCGATTTTTGGAATTATCCACGCCCGAAATGAAAGCCGGTTTGGAGCGGTTGTACTTTGCAACGGAATTCGGTGACATGGAACCCTCTCAGTGGCGAGAAGGCTTTCGTGAATGGATGCGTGGTCCACAATCGCGATCCGGCTTCAGGCGAGATGGCCCGCGCGGTGATCGCGGTCGGCCGGATGGTCGCCCCGGCGGGCCTCCAGGCGGGTCGCCACCCAATTTCGGCGAAGATGGCCGCCGCCCGCCTCTACCAGGTCCTGGAGGTCCACCTCCTGGACCTCCGCCAGACCGCGGGTTTCCGGGCGACCGAACGCCGCGGGAAGGCTTTGGCCCCGATGGCCCACGCCCTGGGGAACGTCGCCCCAATGGCCCGCCTCCACGCGAGGAGCAAAACGAGCCGATCAAGGCAATTTAGAGCCGCTGTTCGAGCGACGGATGGCATGCTTTCACGCGTTAGCGAGTAAGCATGCCTACGCCCGGAAGGCGAAGGCATGCCACCCATCGTTGCGAATGATAGACCGCTGGCGTCTTACAGCTCGTACCCCTCGCGATATTCGGCACGAACGATCTTTTCGAGTTCCGGATCGTTGAGCGGCTTGAGATTCACCGGATCCCACTCGACGCGGCCTCGCTTCCACACGGCCAAGTTGCCGAGCAAAATCGTTTCGGTAAGCGGCCCGGCGTAGTTCGGGAAGTTTGACATGGCTGGCTTGCTGGGGTCGCTCATCGCGATGAACCACTCCTTTTCGTGGCCAGGACTCTTGGGGTAGTCCACATCGAGTTCTTCGGCACCAATTGTTTGCGTACCGAGTTCAGCGTAGTCCCCGGCGGCGTACATCGTGGCCTTGTCGCCAATGAGCAACACGCCACTGCTAGCCGGCGGTGGAACCTTTTTGCCGTTGGAGTCGGTTTCGAGAGTTACGTCGCTAAATAGCTCTCGAGACGGCAAGTTACCGCCATCGTACCAATACATCGTGAAGGCAGGCCGGCCGTTGAGTTCCGGGAAGTCGAACTTGATCTTCGAGCGCGGCGGATAGCTATCGCCGTTGTGCTCAGGGCATTCTGCTTCCACAGCAATCGGGTCGCGCATGTTGAGGGCCATGAACGGCAGGTTGCACGTGTGGCAAGCCATGTCGCCCAATGCTCCAGTGCCGAAGTCCCACCAGCCACGCCAACCGAACGGGTGATACACGTCCGCACCGGCGTACGGCCGAAACGGTGCAGGACCGATCCATCGCTCCCAGTCCAATGTGGGGGGCACTGGCTGCGCTGCGGGACGCTCACCGCCTTGTGGCCAAACTGGCCGATTTGTCCAAACGTGTACCTCCCTCACGTTGCCTAGTTGGCCAGCACGAATTTGGTAGGCGGCTTTACGCATCGGGTTGAACGCCGTGTACTGGTTCCCCATTTGCGTGGCAACGCCCGCCTCGCGGGCGATGTCGCCAAGCTGGCGAGCTTCCCAAATCGTGTGGGTGAGTGGCTTTTGACAGTACACGTGTTTGCCCAGCTTCATCGCTTTCGCGGCGGCCACAGCGTGCGTGTGGTCGGGCGTGCTCACGGTTACGGCGTCGATCTTGTCGCCCAGCTTGTCGAGCATTTCGCGGTAATCGGCGAAATTGTGCTCGGTTTGGTACGCCTGCTTCATGCCGTCGAGGATCGTGGCATCCACATCGCACAGTGCGTAGATCTTGCCGAACTTAGAGACGTTCTGCACGTCGCTCTTGCCTTTGCCGCCGACGCCGATACAACCTAGCTGTACTTTCTCGTTCGGCGATTTGCTTTCGGCAGCATGCAAGCCGCCCGTGATCCAAAAGCCAGCGCCCGCCATTGCGGAAGTTTGCAGAAACGTGCGCCGATTCGTTGCCAGTGACATCGATGATTCTCCCACCAGTACCCAGATGCGAAGGCTCGCGGCCTTTTCAACCGAATTGCCCTACGAATAATTGCCCGGACGCTGCGCCAGGCCTCTGGTAACAGCATACAGACGGCCTGTAACCGGATCAAATCGTCGGGGCCCCCATATAGAGCATTCCGTCTCTATGCGAAGCGAGCCGGGCGGTCCCCCGCCCCGTCGGGCAACGCCGTTAACCCTTTTTCAATTCAAAGAGTCCACAGATGACGCAGATTATCGCAGATTTTGCAATTCCGAGAGAACGACACTGATCGAAAAACGCTGGTAGTTAGCTGATCTATCTGCGAACATCTGCGCCATCTGCGGACAAAAAGGTTAACGGCGTTGTCCGTCGGGGGCGAGGACGCCCCGGCTCGCTCGCCGCATAAAGATGAATGGTCCTCAAGAAGCTGCGGCACAGGGAGGTGTTCCGCCCTGCATTTGCCAACACGCGGTGCCGAAATTACGCTACGAGGACGGACTTATCTCCCCCTTCATCACTCCGCCCCCGGTTGAGGCTTTGGTCATGCGTCGCGAATTACAGGCTTGGCTGATCGGTTTATTGATCCTTTCTTGGAACGCCATCCATGTGCCCATGGCGGAGGCCGAGAACACCGATCCACTCCAGAAACGCGTCGAGGAATTAGCGGGGAGGCTCGAACTGTCTTCCGCGAAAGAGATCATTGGCATCGACCTTCTCAACCGCCCGGCGACTGACTCCGACCTCAAACTGCTCGCCCTGGTGCCGGAGTTGCAAAAACTCACCCTGTGGGGAGCCGGCATTACCGATGCAGGTATCGAATTCATCGTGCCGCTGAAAAACCTCGCCGACCTGCAGTTGCAGAATACGCAAATCACCGACGCCGGGCTCGCCAAGCTCGGCTCGATGCCAAAACTCAAGTCGCTTAATCTGCAACGCGTGACGGCGATCACCGATGCGGGCCTCGAACCGATCGGCAAGCTGCCCGAACTCGCTTACCTCACCCTGCTCTACACGCGTATTGGCGATGCCGGGCTCGTGCATTTGCAACCGGCGAAAAAACTTCGCCTGCTCGACCTGCGTGGTTGCAAAATCAGCGATGAAGGATTGGCCAATCTCGCACCGCTAACAGGGCTGGTAGCTCTCAAGCTCCGCTCCGGCGGCATCACCGATGCCGGCATGGTGCATCTATCCAGCATGAAACGGCTGCGCGGCCTCGCACTTGAAGACGCTAAAATTACCAATGCCGGACTGCAACACATCGCGGGTCTCACCGAACTCGACGACCTCGACCTGATGCGTGTGCCGATCAGCGATGATGGACTCAAGCATCTGGCCAAGCTCAACAAGCTTCGCATTCTGTTCCTGCGCGGCACGTTCATCAGCAGCGCGGGGCTCGCCAATCTTCGCGACATGAAAGAAATGCGCAAACTCGACCTCAGCGAAACGAGCGTCAACGACGAAGGCATGGCCAATCTCACCGGCATGACCGAGCTCATCTGGCTGAACCTGTGGAACACCGGCGTGGGCAACGACGGCGTGAAGGAAATCGTCAAACTGCCCAAGCTTTTGTACTTGAACCTCGAGAACACGGCGGTCGATGACGACGCATTGGCAGAGATCGCTAAGCTTCCCGAACTGCATGCTTTAGTGCTCAACCAAACGTCGATCACCGACGATGGACTTGAACATCTGGCAAATAGCAAACTGCTCCGCAAACTCGAATTGCGACTCACGCAAGTTACCAAGGAAGGGGTCAACAAGCTGAAAACTCAAATTCCGGAGCTTGTGGTCGAGTTCGACGAGTAACGGTCGTAGCGGTTGGGCGGTCCAATCTCCCGGGAATTGCGATTCGCCAATTCGCGATTAGCCTGGAGGAATGGAACCCTCGCGCACATCTTTCGAGCTGCTTTCCCACTTCGACTTGCCCACCGAGCCCGCGACGACAGAGGGGGTGCTCGAAGTGCCCGCGGCAACACTGCGGCCAGTGCCTGTGCGCGGTAGCCTCTGGGTGCTTACCTGGGCCGCGGCCATCGCGATCGTATTCTTTGCCGCGACTCAGTTGGTTAGCCTCGCCTTTAGCGTGAAGGCGGAAATGAGTCTCGGACGCATTGCTCAAGCTGCCGCTTACGAGGCGACCCTGCCGCGAGCTACGATGCAAACGGTTCGCGAGTTGATTCGACGGCATCTGCAACGCGAAGGCATTCCGGCATCCGCCGTGCATATCGCCATTTGTCGCAACGGAGCGCCCGTGCTTAAAAATGCGGTCTTTCAAGAAGGCGACCGAATCGCGGTCGCGCTTGCATTGCCATTCGAAGCGGCGATGCCTGAATGGGTGCGGTCCATCTCGCCGCGGTTGAAAAACAGTTCGATCACCGCCGAGTCGGAAAGTCGGATTCCGACGAAGTACCTAGTGTTCTGTCAGTCTTGAATTGCTGGGTGGCATGCTTTCACGCGGTAGCGGGTAAGCATGCCTACGCCCAGAAGGCGAAGGCATGCCACCCAGCAAATGACCATGGACAGAACACTAGCTTCGCGCCCGGTCGATCACCCGGCCGCCGAGTAAAGCTCCGCGTAATCCAGCACCCAAAGCTCGGCCAGTTCGCGAAAACTATCCATATCGACGTCGGCCAGCCGCTGGTAATGATTGCGGCTTAGCACTTCTTTGTTGCGCACTGCTCCCTTCGCGGCCAGTTCCAGCACGTGGTATCTACCGAAGGGGCTGACCACGACTTTGAGCCGACTAAACAAACTGCCACGCCGGCCAGCACCGAGCGATACATCGTCGCGGCTCACGGCGGCTCCCCAGCCCGTTTCGTCGACGATCGTTTCCATGCGGAAACCAGGAAAATTATCGGCCAACTCGCGGAGGCATTGCTCGATGTACTCGGTGAGGGCGAGCCGATACTGCGAATGCAGCCGGCGGCACTCTTCCTCGCTGAGCGCCTTGGCGGCCGCCTCATTAAGTTGCGCGGCGCGCGTTTGCTTGCCGCGCTCGGTGGCTCGTTGTAGGCGTTCACGAAAATCCATGGCGTGTTGCAAACACGTCGAAAGAGACGCGTATCAGGAGGCTGATTGCTGATCCGCTTCGTGCGAATCGACCTTTGGTTCGGCGTTATCCGAGTTCTGCTCGGCGTTAACGGAAGACTTGGCGTTCTCGGGCGAGTTGTCCTGTTCTTTTTTCTTTTTATGGAACTGCAAGAGATCGCCGAACGACCGCATGAATTCCTTACCCTCTTCCATGCCTTTGGTGATAGGCACGAGCGTTTTCGCGGCACGCTTTTCATAAGCACCGGTGTGCTGTTGGCGCGGCGCATCGCGGCGGCCCCGTCGATCGCCTCGTTGCTTGGCCGCTCGTTTCGGCGGCCGCGACGTGCGGTCGGATGCTGCCGAGGCAGCTTGCTCGGCCGGTTTCGCCGCCTGCTTATGCGGTGCGTCGCGACGGCCACGCCGATCGCCTCGTTGCGGTCGCTCTTGCTTGGGGCGCTCGGTGCCCGGTTCGATCATCGTGAGCGCCACGCGGCGGCGTTCTTTGTCGATGGACGAAACCCACACACGCACCTGGTCGCCCACGGCCACCACATCGTGCGGGTCGCGCACGTATCCCGAGCTCAGTTGGCTGATATGCACCAACCCGCTGTCGGAAAGGCCCACATCGACGAACGCACCGAAATCGACCACGTTGAGAACCGTACCGCGCAGCTCCATGCCTTGCAACAAATCCTCGAATTTGACCACATCTTTGCGGAAGATCGGCGGCGGCAAATCTTCGCGAGGATCGCGGCCCGGCTTGCAAAGGGCCTCGATCATATCGTCGAGCGCGAGCTGACCAACTCCCAGCTCCTCGGCAAGCGTCTTGCGATCGAGCGGCTCCACTAACTCGCGAATGCGCGCCGCGCTGGCCCCGGTTGATACCGTGACTGGATCGACGCCCAATTTTTCAAGCAGCTTGCGAGCCGCTTCATAGTTTTCGGGATGAATCCAAGTGGCATCGAGCGGATCATCGCCACCGATGATTTTGAGGAACCCGGCCGCCTGCACGAACGTCGCATCGCCCAGACCGCTCACTTCCAAAAGCTGTTTGCGATTCTTGAACGGCCCATTCTGTTGGCGATGTTCGTAAACTCGACGAGCCGTAAGCTGGTTCATGCCCGATACGTACCGCAACAGCGGTGTGCTCGCGCTATTGAGCTCCACACCAACAAAACTGACGCACGACTGCACCACGTCATCGAGCGTATCGCGTAAATGCTTGGCCCGTGCGTCGTGCTGGTAGAGCCCCACGCCGATGCTGGCCGGATCGATCTTCACCAGCTCACTCAACGGGTCTTGCAGGCGTCGGCCAATCGAAATGGCACTGCGTTGAATCGCATCGCACTGCGGAAACTCCTCGCGGCCAATTTCGCTGGTCGAATAAACGCTCGCCCCCGCTTCGTTCACCACCGCGTAATGAACGTCGACGCCCTGAAGTTCGTTGCCGATGATTTCGGCCACGAGTTGTTCCGTTTGCCGGCAAGCCGTGCCGTTGCCGATGGCTACCACACTTACATTATTTTGCTTGAGCAACTCGGCCAGCTTCGCACGGGCCTCGGTCTTCTGTTCATCGCTGCCCACCACGTAAATTACATCGTGGCTCAACAGCGCGCCGAACTCGTCAAGCACGGCCAGCTTGCAACCGTTTTTATAGCCGGGGTCGATCGCCAGCACGCGTTTATTCGGCAGCGGCGGTTGCAGCAGCAAGTTGCGCAAATTACGGGCAAAAACTTCAACCGCGTGCAGCTCGGCCTTCTCGGTCAACTCGCGGCGCGCCTCGCGCTCCAGGCTCGGAAGAATCAATCGCGATAACGCATCGCGCACGCAACCAATCAAGAATTCTTGGTGAGCATGATCGGCCGGCACCATGGCCTCGATGGCCAGTTGCTCGATCGCCGCTTCGTCGGCCTCGACACGCACACGCAGAATTTTGGCCCGCTCGCCGCGGTTGATGGCCAACACACGATGCGGCGGAATGCGGCCTATCGATTCCCGGAAATCGAGGTAGTCGTGGAACTGCTGGTTCTTCTTCGCATCATCCTCGACCTTGGAACTCGCCAGCTTGCCCATCTTGCGGTAGAGTTTGCGAACCCTCTGACGCAGCTCGGCATCTTCGCTGAATTGCTCGGCCAAAATGTGGCCAGCCCCTAACAACGCCGTGGCCCCATCGGGCACACCCTTGTCGGGGTTCACGAAGTCGACCGCCCGGGCATCGAGGTTCGCAGCCGCTTTGTCTTTGGCCAGAATTTCCTCGGCCAAAGGTCCCAACCCCTGCTCGCGCGCCTTGGTCGAAAGCGTTTGCTTCTTGGGGCGAAACGGCAGATACAAATCCTCGAGTCGCTTCACGCTGTCGGCGCGTTCGATGAGCTGCTTGAGCTCGTCGGTTAGCGCGTGCTGCGATTCTATGGAACGCAGGATAGTTTGTTTTCGTTCTTCGAGTTGGCGCAGCTTGGAAACACTCTCGCGAATCGCGCCGATTTGCTGTTCATCAAGTCCTCCCGTGGCATCGCGACGATACCGGGTGATGAACGGAACCGTGTTGCCTTCATCGAGCAACGATACGGTGCGGGCAATCGCGTCGTGCGGGATACCAAGCTCACGCGTAAGACGGCCGAAGTCGATCGAATACGCAGCAGACATAAAAAGGGGGCCAAGGGATGCGGATGCTCGATGCTTGATTGCAATCAACAGGGTCGATGATCTTTCCAGCACCGGTCGTAATCTCGGAGCTGGCAACCCTCCCGTTGCCTTCATGCTGGCACTGAGCATCTAGTATCCAGCACAAAGCATCAAGACGACAATCGGCCTATTTTGACATTTTAAGAAGGTTTAGGCCACTCATACACCAGTTTTCTTCGCAGATTATCTCCAAGACGACCTTTCTACAATGAAAATGGGCCTCCTCCACCCCCTGAAACACCATTTCTGGCGACAGTTTCCGGTTCACACTCCAGGCCCAGAAGCTGCCGTGCAAGCAGCATTCACGAAAAATCTGGCATCCTCGCCAACTTTGAGCAAACCCGTAACAGCGATACGGCCGATGTAGGTGGCTAGTGTTCGTGCGTTGGCGCGAACAGCGGCAAGATGCTGCGCAAAAACTGATTTGAATCCCCCCCCTGGCATGTAAGGAAGCATCCATGGCCCGCTCTAACCTGCGAATTTACCGCGGCCCAGAATCATCGACCGACGTCTGCGCCGCTAGCAACATTTGCAATAATGTCACCGTCAATCTCGGCGAAGTGCTGCCCTTGCTAGCCGATGCCGTAAACAGCCACCGCACTTGGTTGAGCGATTTCGAGAACGATGAGATCACGATCTCTTCGGATCTGTACGAAGTGCTGATGGCTTATCAGTATTACCGCCATCCAGCCGCTTAGTGGGTCCGCGCGGTCGATAAGTTGAGCCTAACACGATGGGTTCCGGCTTCCCGGAACCCATCCCCAGTTTATAGGTTCCACGTATCCACTACTCACTCACCTTCAGACAAGCCGTGCGAGGCGCTTCGTGGATGCAAACCAACGCGGCCCTATCTCGAACGGTGATGCGAATCACACGCCTGGCAGCGCCGAACCCTCTCCGTTCATTGGCGATGCCATAGAGCGGCTACGCGAGACGGCAGCCAGGCTACCGAACCGGCGCACACCGCACGAAGACCTCAAAATCCTCAGCCAAACACTGCGCGAGCTCCGCCGCGCATTCGCGATCTTTGCCCCCTACCGCACGCAACGCAAGATCACGATTTTCGGCTCGGCGCGCACATCGCGCGAAGCAGCCACTTATAAAGCTGGCCACGAGCTAGGCCGGCACATGGCCGAGGCCGGTTGGTTCGTAGTGACCGGGGCGGCAACCGGCATCATGGAAGCCGGCCATCGCGGTGCCGGGCGCGATCGTTCGATGGGCATCAACATCATGCTGCCCTTTGAGCAAGAATCCAACGAAATCATCCGTGGCGACTCGAAGCTCGTCACCATGAAATACTTCTTCACGCGCAAGCTCTTATTCGTAAAAGAGTGCGACGCGGTGGTTTGCCTGCCCGGCGGCTTTGGCACCATGGACGAAGCCTTCGAAGTGCTCACGCTACTGCAAACGGGCAAACGAGAAATAATTCCGCTCGTGTTTCTCGACGCGCCCGGCGGAACTTACTGGACCGATTGGTTTGAGTTTGTCCGAAAGCAACTGCTCGGCGAACGCATGATTTCGCCAGATGACCTGGCACTGTTCAAAGTCACCGACAGCGTCGATACCACCATCGCCGAAGTATTACAATTCTATCGGAATTACCACAGCATGGAGTATGTACACGGGCGACTCGTGCTGCGATTGCAACACGCGCTTAGCAACGCCCGCCTGGCATCCATCAATCGCGACTTTGCCGATATCCTCAACGATGGGGACTTCCGCCAGGAGGATAGCATTCCCGGCGAAACCACAAAGCCCGAATGGGCCAGCCTGAAGCGGCTCATTTTCCATTTCAATCGTCGCAGCCTCGGCCGATTGCGAATGTTGATCGATGCGATCAATGAGTGATTGCGAACTCGAATTTCGATTTTTAACAACAGAGCGCATAATTTCCGTTTTTAGCATGGGCTGGCTACACTAGAGACTCCAGTCACGCAGTCTCAATCTCCGCCATGCCGCACTATACCGTATTGAAACCCTCGCTCATCCGCCGCTGTGTTGCGTCACTAATTTTCGCAATAACGATTGTCGCATTCCTTGCGACAAATCTTCGCGCGGCTCAAATCGTGAGTTACCCCTTCCAAGGTGTAACGCTAATTCATCGCACGGAAACATCGCCTCGGAAGCTGGATATCTGGGTCGCCCTCATCGACACTCTGGCTCCCGGCATTCGTTTCTCGGTCACTAACGAATCGCCCTACGCGGCCGACACGGTCGTTGCTCAAACGACACGATCTTATTTGAGCCAAACCGGAGCACAGCTTGCCATCAACGGCGATTTCTTCTCGTCTGCGGGCACCTACAACGGGCTGGCGCACGTGAACCCCAGCGGGTTTGTGGCATCAGCAGGAAATATCTATTCTGCTTTCGACCCAAGTCGGCCGTCATTCCATATCGGTAAGAACAATGTGGCCCATCTCGTCACAGGCAGCAGCACGACCCCTAACCCGGCCGTTCCTGTTTGGAACGCCGTCGGCGGTGCCGATTACCTGATCAATAACGGCGCACTGCCCACTTATTGGAATAACCCAAGCCATCACCGTTATGCGTTTGCCAACGCCAACCGTGCGCGTACGGCAATCGGCATGACATCCGATCGCCGCACGATCGCCATGTTCGTCGTCGATGAAGGAAACCCCTCCAGCGCCGGAATGAAATTCTCCGAAGTCGCCACGATGTTGCGTAACGACTACAACATGCACTGGGCGATTAACCTGGATGGCGGCGGCTCCACAACCATGGCGATCTCCGACCCCGTTGCGCGCAATTTAAATGACCCCAGTGATGGCAACGGCCGATCTGTCGCCAATAATTTGGCCTTGTTCGCCCGCCCCACACCGGCACCCGTGCCCGCCAATGCAAAATCACGCTCCTTCGTCGAAGATTCAGCCGGATACTCGCACGTTGGAGCACAAATCAGTTCATCTGCACCGAATGTAAACTATGGAGAAACAGACTCTTTTCGTGTCGGCTTCGATCTAACCCTAGGAAGATCGCGCGGCGTTCTGTCGTTCGACCTTTCCGACATTCCCGCAAGCGCAACGATTCACAGTGTTTCTCTTGCGCTCGATGCCTATAGCGTCTCCAATGCCATCAACCATCGCACGGTCGATTTAGAAATCTACAAGCTGACAGGCCCAATCGTCGAAAGCGAACTTACCTGGAACCGCAGTGCGGCGGGAAACAACTGGTCGTCGCCCGGTGGTAACTATACCGGTCAATCGCTTTCTTCTTTAGTCGCTCAAACGACCACTGGGACAAAACAATTCGTTTCCACGGTGGCATTTGTCAATGCGGCACAACAAGCTCTCAACAGCGGCCAACCGCTCAGCTTGCTGGTGGCCGCTCTCGATGCCGAGTCGTGGGGCGCTTCGGACTTCAGCAACTTGAATATGACGTTTCGCTCCGACGATGCCACACTCGGCCTCGCGCCGCGCCTCACGATCCAATACACCTTCCCCATCGTGCCGGGCGATTTCAATGAAGACGGCGTAGTCGATTCCGCCGACTACATCGTGTGGCGAAAAGGTTTGGCGAGCGGCCAATACAACCAATCTCACTACAACACGTGGCGTGCTAACTTCGGCCGAATCAGCGGCGATGGAAGCGGCTCATCTTCCCCAGCGCCCGAACCAGCAACCGCCGCGATGCTCATTGGCGGTGTTATTGGAACTCTCGCCTTACGCCGACGCCGGCCTGGCACCCCATGCTTTTTTATTTAGGAACTCTAACCAAACCGTCTGAGAGAGGGAGACAGTCCCATTTTGCTGC
>CAZTWS010000013.1:0-64273 GCA_964618225.1 uncultured Planctomycetaceae bacterium | reverse complement strand
GCCCCCATCGTCTAGAGGCCCAGGACACCGCCCTCTCACGGCGGCGACAGGGGTTCGAATCCCCTTGGGGGTACTGGCCGCTCTAAAATTAGCGGCCTTTTTTATGCGCGTCGCCCTCTGGGGGTAGGTGAATTTCGTACCGTCCCCTTCGCGGGCACTGATCATGCCGGTGGGGCACCGCTGTATCGCTGGATCACGTAGCCGATCCCAAAAATCGTGATCGAAGCTACCAAGAAACCGAGCATTTGGCCGAGCGTAATGCGCTCCATCAACTGCGCAATGATTGCCAGCGGCGGAATGGTGAGCCCAATCATCTGGAATAATCGTGCAATGCCGTACATGGTTAGCACGGTAACACCAGCACGATGGGCATACAAGTGCCAACCAAACCGCTGGCGGCATTCCATCGAACGCGATACGATGCGTGGCATGAACGCGAATCGAAGCGGGTCGCAACCGGCCCCAGGCGGCCAACAAAATCGCACGGCTTCTCCATCGTGCTCGCAACCAGTAACTCGACTCTGGTGGCGAGCACTGCGACTCAAATGTCCCACGTGTGGACGTGCGCCGATTTTTAGCGGTTGGTTCACGATGAACAACTATTGCGACGCTTGCGGCCGCAAGTTCGATCGCAGTCCTGGCTACTTGCTCGGCTCGATCTATTTCAATTACGGCCTCACCGCGACACTCGTCATTATCCTTTATTTCATCATGTTTTTTGGGGACTTTCTCACCGATCCCCAACGGCTGGTCGTGGTCAGCCTTTTCGCGGCGTGCTTCGCCACTTGGTTCTTTCGTTATGCCCGCGCATTTTGGATGGCATTCGATGAACGCTGGGACCCTTGGCCGAACGACGAGGAAGCCCGTGAAATCGCTCAAAAACAAACTCACCACTAGTTTGTTAAGGGCATTTCTGCTGTTTGCAGTTCCTGCTGTCGGGCGGCGCGACGGATCGAGAGGTATGCCATTCCGCCGAACGTGCCGAGGATGGCGAACGGCATCGCCATCATGAACAGGATGCTGTAGTAAAAACCCGCGGCAAGTGCTTGGCCTTGTTGATCGTTTTGGCCGATCGCTTCCTTGCAGTTGGGGCAGGCAGCCGCAACGCTGGCAATCAGGCAAACCAGCGCGACAGCTAACGCGATCACCATCCAACGCACGAATGCCGGCTCGTAGCGAACTTGGACTTTCATGGTTCACGTACCTCCGCAGAGACCGTTCAAAGAGGGCACGAACTGTTGGCTCACTCCCCGTCATTTTAAGTTAAGAGCCCGCGGGCGGCCATAGGTGATAGAGCATGGCATAGACCACGACGCCGGTAATCGAAACGTACAGCCAAATGGGAAACGTCCACCAGGCAAGGCGAACATGCTTTTGGCGATCTTTTTCGGTGAAAACCATCTGTTTTACGGGGTCTCCCGCCACGTCTTTTGGCAAGCAACAACCAAGAGCGCGATAACCAAGGTAGATTTGGGCAACCGCCAGAAATGGCACGGTAGCGGCCAGAACGATATGCGATGCCAGAATTACGTAGTACACGTAACGTACCGCGCCTGGGTGAGTAAACTTTACGTGAACCACTTGGTAGTGGTACCAGAGATAGCATACGAGAAACACGATCGACACCACGAATGCCGCCATCATCGCGCGTTTGTGCGCCTCCACACGGTGTTGTTTGATGAGTACGTACCCGATCACCAACAACACAGCAGCGATCGCGTTAAGCGTAGCATTCACATGAACTAGCGGGTGCGCTACGAAATCGGCAAAAAGAATACTGGTCATTAGACGGCTTTGGTCGTTTCAGGGGGTGCGGTCGGCTCTGAGGTGGGTGGCGTTTCGGGGTGTGTCGGTTGAGCGGCCGGGGCTGGCTCGGCTTCGAGCTGCACGAGCAGCTTTTTCATTTCCTCGCAATCGCGGGTGCTAGTGCCGTCGAATGTGCCGCGAATTTTGCCGGCCTTGTCGATGACGATCGCGTGGTTCGAGTGTGTCTGGCGACCGAGATACAAATTCATGCCCAGGGCAACTCGTTTGGTGTAGTCCATGTCGCCGCGTGCGAAGAGCCAACGCTCGGAGTCGGCGTTGAGCGCGTCGGCATATTTCGTAAGCGATTCTGTAGTGTCGTTGTCGGGGTCGCACGTAATGCTGAGCCAATGCACGTCTTTGAGCTCGGGCGTTTGGCTCAGCACTTGGATATTGCGGTTCAGCCGAATGCACTCGCCGGGGCAACTCGTAAAGAAATAGCTGACCACCCAAACTTTGCCTTTCATATCGGCGGAGTTGAAAGGTTTACCACTGCGTTCGGTGAGCGTGAAATCGGTGATCGGCGGGCCGATATCGACAATGGCCTGGCCCCGACTCGCCTGGGCCTTGGCCACTCGATACCAGGTGTATGCGCCGTAGGCCATGCCGAACAGAACGAGCACCGCAAGGAAGAACGGCAACGCGGCGTCGGTTGCTCCGCGGCGTGGAGTGGCGCGTGGGGACCAAGTGCTTTGGGGCGATGTCATAACAGGTCTCCGCGAGAGCGGGTGCCGGCGATGCGCCACGCGGCGGCGAACGTCAGGGTGGCAAAGGCAAGGGAAACGATCCAGCAAACGGTCGGCGAAGGCGGGTGGGAGTCTCCATTTTGGAGGTAATGTCGCAGCCCGGCCACCCCATACGTGAGCGGATTGATGCGGACGATGGCCCCCAGCCAGCCGCCGACGCCCATCGGGAAAAACGCGCCCGAGAGGAGCCACATGGGCAGCAGAAAAATGCTCATGATAGCGTGGAATCCCTGCGTGGAATCCATCCGCCAGGCAATCAAAAAACCGAGTGCCGTGAGGGCAATCGAAAGCACGAACATGAGCGCGACGGCAGCTATGAGTCCTGTGGGTGTGATGGAAACCACATCGTACCAGCCGAGCTTACCCGCAAGCCAACCAAGAAACAGGAACAGCAGGCCCTGCAACATGGCAATCGCGGCACCGCCCAGCACTTTGCCGAACACCATTGCCCAACGCGGCACGGGGGCCACGAGAACACCTTGCAGAAAACCTTCGCGGCGATCTTCGATGATCGAGATCGTGGCAAAGATTGCCGTGAACAGCAGGATCATCACAACCGTGCCCGGAAAGAAGTGGGCGTAGTCGAGCTTGTCGCCATCGCCGACGCGGGCACCGCCAAGGCCTGCCCCGAACAAAAGCCAAAAGATAATCGGTTGGCCAAGCGCACCGAACACACGGTTGCGCTGGCGAAAAAACCGTACGAGCTCGCGTTGAGCGAGCGTGCCGACGACCGGCCAAGGGGGAACCGTGGTTATGGAGTTTTGTGTGGTTGCTGATTGCATGACGTGATTACCACGGTGAGGCGTTCGTGATTATTCTAGTGCGTTTTTATCTAACCAAACCGTCTGAGAGAGACAGTCCCGCCGGTTTAGTTAGGGTTTCTAAGGTTTATTGTGCTGATATGCCGTGCTCTGGTTGGGCGGCGTGGTCGCCGCCGCTAAATTTCAAAATCTCATTTCGAGAACGTGCGTATTTCTCGGAAGAGGACAAGTTTCGGACTAGGGGACAGGTTTTTCTTCTCCGCTATTGCGCAAGTCGAAATCGTAGTTTTGCGCATCGTCGGTACGTTGGGATAAGTACGCACCGCGAACACCCCGGCCGATAAGGCCGGCAATTAAACTATGTGTACGTGCGTACATTTTTAGCATAGTGGGTGGCCGAAAACTAGTGCTTTTTTTTCAATTTCGTGTGCCGGTTGGGGTGAAAAATTTCTATAGGAATAGGTGAAGCAGAGGATGCAAGTGCCATCCAACGCCGTGAACCCTTTTTGTCCGCAGATGACGCCGATGGGCGCAGATAGATCAACTAACTACCAGCGTTTTTCGATCCGTGTCGCTCTCTGGGAATTGCAAAATCTGCGTCATCTGTGGACTCTTTAAATTGAAAAGGGTTCACGGCGTTGAGTGCCATCGGTCGCTTCGCGACTAAGGGCATGCGACGAGTGGTTGGGGTAATGCCTCAGTTCGTTTTCGTTCAACTTCTGGGGCGTTCCCCAGCCACCCAAATGGTGCGTTTTTAGGTTTACCGTTTTGTGTGATGCCGTTCGCTGGTTGGGCGGCGTGGTCGCCGCCGCTAAAGGCCTGGTGGTGGCGTCGAAAAACCTCGGAACGCAAACTCAAAAAATGCTCTAGCTGGTTGGACGGTGTGGCCGCCGCTAAAGCGGGCAAAACCACAGCGACGTTTTTCACTTTTTCTTGGTGGTGGTTGGTGTTGGGTTGTCGTTCCAGAAGCGGTGGCCGGTGAAGTGGATGAACACGTCCTCCAGGGTTGGCTTGCCGAGCGTGATGGATTCGACGTGGTCGGGAAATGCTTCGACCAGTTTGGGCACCCATTCATGGCCGTTGGGTAGTTCGAGTCGGACGGCACCATCGATAATCTTGGCCTTCAATTCAAAGCGGCTGTTGATATCCGCGGCCAGCGTGTCGGGGGTTGTCGTGCGGATCGTGACGGCATCGCCGCCGACGGCTGCCTGCAGCGCGGCGGGCGTATCAAGCGCGGCCAGTTGGCCACGGTGCATGATGGCAATGCGATCGGTGATTTGTGCTTCCTCTAATAAGTGCGTCGTTACGAGCACCGTGACACCCAGCTCGTCACGCACTTGTCGCAGGTAATGCCAAACGTCGCTGCGCGCACCAGGATCGAGGCCGGTCGAAGGTTCGTCGAGAAGTAAGAGCCGAGGACGATGCAACATGCCTTGCGCAAGCTCCACGCGCCGCCGCAAGCCGCCAGAGAGTTTTTCGACAAGCTCGCGGCCGCGGTCGGCCAACCCTAAGCGAGTGAGCATTTCCTCGGCGCGCGAACGAAGCTCCTGGCCCGCGAGACCGTAGAGCCGGCCGTGGTGGATGATGTTTTCCAGAACGGTGAGTTTCTTATCGACGCTCGGCGATTGGAACACGACGCCGAGATTGGCTCGGATCGCGTCCGGCCGTGTGCGCAGGTCGAAGCCGAGAATGTGGATGTCGCCCTGCTGGATGGGAACAAGCGTGGAGAGAACGCGAAACAGCGTTGTTTTTCCGCTGCCGTTGGGGCCAAGAATGGCAAAGATTTCGCCTGCTCCCACGCTGAACGAAAGATCGGCGATTGCCTGTCGATCGCCGTAATGGTGGGTGAGATGGGAGACTTCGACGGCGGAGTTAGTAGACATTGGGAAGGACAGCTTGGTGGGGAGACACGACCACAGCCCCATTAGGCAGGGTGTACCTTTAAGAAACGCCTCAATAATAACTTCCCGATTTTCAGAATAACCACAGAGACACGGAGGGCACGGAGATTCGGAAGAGCGGTTTTGAACCACGAAGACACGAAGGATTTGTAGGATGCGGGATAGTGGATGCAGGGGGGTATCCTACTGAATGTCTTGGTCCTGCTCCCCGCATCCAACCACCCTGAGTCCTAAATCAGTAATTTTCTTAGGAACTCTAACAAAACCGACTGAGAGAGGGAGACAGTCCCATTTTGCTCCGAAGACTCCGCAAAATTGGGACAGTCCCCGCCGGTTTTGTTAGAGTTCCTTAATGTCTTTGTGCCTTGGTGGTTAATAAAACTCTTCTAGTTCTTCTCCGTGTTCTCTGTGGTGAATCCCAAAAGTTAATGTACGCCTTCGTGCGTCATGTCTTTTTCAGCTTCGGCGGTTTCGTGGGCTTCGATCGATTGCGGATCGGGCGCGAAGAGCAATCGCTCGTAAGAGTACCGGGCATAGCCGTTGTTCTGACGCCAGCCGATATCGGGCACGAGCATGAGCGTGAGGAAAACAGACATGAACGAGGCGGGAATCGTGAGCACCCATTTCCAGTTGGCTTCCCACATCAGGTGCATGAAGAACATGATGACGAGCATGGCCTTCGTACACGAAATGGCAATCATGAGGGCCCAAGCAGCATGCCGACCAAAGGGCCAGTAGCTTGAGTAGGTAAAAATCGACGCGGCCGTGAGCGCGCACAGCGCGGCAAATACGAGCAAGTATTTGCCTACGCCGCCGTGATCTTTGTGCTCTTCGCTGTCGTGGCGATCTTGGTAGTCGTCGTGATTGATATGGGGAGTTATTTCGGACATTGAGTTTGGTCCGTTGTTGGTTGTCCGTTGCTTTGGAGTGAGTAAACGATCATGTCTAAAACAAGTACAGCAGCGGGAACAGGAAGATCCACACGAGGTCTACGAAATGCCAATAAAGGCCGACGTTTTCCACGAGGTTTGCTCGCGAGCGGTTGAGTTTGACGAACAACATGAGGAAAAATACGATCAGGCCGACGATTACGTGGATGGCATGGAAGCCCGTCAGCAGAAAATAGGTACTGGCCCACATCGGGCCACCGGGGATCATGATGGGCAGTTTTAGCCAAGGATATTGGTCGTTGAGGCCGCCGCCGTGGCCTTCGGCCGCGTGGGAGGACTCTTCGGCGGCAGGTGTTTTCGCCGCCCCCTCTGCCGGTTGCTGGAAAGCGGCCAAACGCATGACGGACTCTTGCTTCGCCGGATGCTCGATGGCGGCGTGTTCCGTGGCGTGCTGGTTATGGAGCGGATAAATAGCGATGGCCAATTCCATGATTTTGACGCGGCCGGCGTTGGAATTTGGCTCGTTACGCACGGCCAGTTCCGCTTGCTCGACCATGCGGGCCACGTCTTCGACGACCGGCGGAATTGGTTTTTGAGCGTCGGTGAATTCTTTGCGAAGCGCATCGACTCGTTGACGCACCGCGGAGGCATAATAAACGTCGGCCTTGTCGTGGATTAAACCGTGAGGCCGCTGTGGATAAATGCCATGGGAAAACTTCTGCTGATACTCGTAGCCTTTAACGCCGAGGAAGACGCAGCCCAGTAGGAACGTGAGCAGAATAAAACCTTTGGCGGTGGCTGCCTTGTTGAGCTTAGCCGCTTCGAGACCGAGCACGATTGTGACGCTGGAACAAATAAGAACAAACGTATTGAAGGCACCGATGGGCTCGCTCAGATGCACGTCGTGCGGCGAGGGCCAAGCCATGGCACCAAATCGAAGCACGATGTACGTGCCGATGAGCCCGGCGAAAAACATGATTTCCGTGGAGAGGAATAACCACAGGCACGTTTTTCCGTTTGGAATAGGCAGCGCCGGCTGGTAGGAGAGCTTCGATCCGTGAGAATGAGAATCACTCATTTATTTGGTCCGTTGTCCGTAGTTCGTGGTTAGTTGTTCGCGTGGCAAGCTTTTGGGGCGGCGTGCCAGCAATAAGCTAATGTCGGAATAAGGACTCAAGGTTTTGTGTGGTTTTATATGGCGACGATCAGCAGCAGCCCCATCCAACAAATGAGGTAAGCGAGGCTAGCGCGGAGCAGCCACCGGGCGGTTTGGTCGTTGCGGTCGATGAAAAACATCGTGGCGATGATTGTTTGTGCGATTCCTAGTGCGAGAGTCCACACGCAGTAAATCACCGGGCTGCCGGCGTGGGGGGCCAACGCGGGCACCAGGCTAACCGGAATTAAAACGAGCGAGCCGATTACCGCTTGTGCCCCGGCACGTAAACCGGTGGGATCGACCACGGTGAGCATTTGCTGGCCGGCGCGAGCGTAGTCGGCGCGATAGAGCCAAGCGATTGCCATGAAGTGGGGGAACTGCCAAAGGAACATGACGGCCGTGACGGCCAAGGCGCGGGTATCGATTGGCGCGCCGGTGGCAGTCCAACCGATGAGAATCGGCAAAGCTCCGCTGGCGGCACCAACTGCCGTATTAAGCGGCGAGCGCGTTTTCATCGGCGTGTAAACGAGGACGTAAATCAGCCACGTGGCGAGGCCAAACACGGCGGAAAGCAAGTTGACGCCCACGACGAGCACGGCAACTCCCGCGACGAGCGTGGCGGTGCCGAAGGCAATGACTTGCGATGTGGTGAGTCTGCCGGCCGGGAGCGGGCGCTTGGCGGTTCGCGGCATTTGCGAATCGGCTTTGGCTTCCCACCATTGATTGAAGGCACCGGCACTGGCGGCCACGAGGCCCGCGCCGAGAACTGTCATGAGCAGCAGGCCCGGGGCAACTCCCCAAGGTGAAGCCAAGTGAGCAGCCACCACGACCGTGATGAGCTCCATAACCACGATGCGTGGCTTGGTGAGTTCGATGTAATCGGCGATCCGGCTGCGTCGCGAAGTGGAAACGTCGGAGACAGCTTCGAGACCGGCTGAAATAGTCAAACGACTCATACGGCAGCCTCCAAGCGGTGCGATACCGTATCTTCAGCCGGTAGCGGGCGAGCAATCAGCATTTGTGCGTACAGGGCATTGGCGAGGGAAGTAACCAGCAGCAGTGACCCCACAGCAACGTGAGCCGTGATGATGTGGGTTTGCAACCAGCCGCCTTCTTGAACGGCGGCTGAAGGGGAAATAATACTGGAGGCCCAAGCGGGAACGGAGAATTTAACGATCCACGTGCCGGCACCAAGCGCCAATTGAACGGCGACCAGAGCAAGCAGGCATGCGGTTAAACGGAGAACGCGCGTTGCGTCATGGGCGTGTACGAACACCATCGAGGCAAGCAACATAATGTGCAACGTGACGATGCCGGCAAGGAACAAATGAAATCGAACGGCTAAGGCGAAGGTAGTCGGCTCGGCAGCCACCGGCACGTGCCTCAGCACGGCACCAACGACAAGCTGCAGATAAACAAGGATGCACGTAACAACGGCGAGGCCACGAATGGTGGTGGCGCAGTCGCAAGTGATGGTCGCCTTGCCGGATCGCCACTGCTTGCCCGTGAATACAGCGATCGACGTGGCGAGCGCGAAGAACAAAGGCCCCGTGCAACCGTGCAGCATGGCGAGGGTGCGTTCATCGAACAGCACACGCATGCCGCCGAGGGCCCCCTGAAAGCAAACAAGTGCTAGAGCGGCGATGCTGAGCCAACGCATCCAACGGCGGCTATCGCCACGCCAAATGAGCGCGACGAGGGCGATGGTCATTATGCCGACCGTGGCACCGAGCAAACGGTGGCCATGCTCGACGAAAAGATCCCATGGGGCGGCGAGCCATGTGGTCCACGGGTACAGAAACAAATTGTAGCCGTAGGTGCTTGGCCAATCGGGCACAGCCATGCCGGCATCGGTCGTGGTGACGAGCCCGCCAACCCAGAGCAGCGGAAACGTTGCGCAAACGAGAGCCACAGCCCAGCGGTGGGGCCAGAGGGATTCGTGGTTTGCGACGTTTTCGGACATGAGTGGGAGAGAGAAGGGCTGCGATTTAGAGTTGTGGGTAATATGGTTTTGCGCTAAGCCGCGAACGGCTTGGAGTTTGTGTACGCTTCTGCCGGATTAGTGGCCGGTGGTGTTTTGTGGCGTGCCGGGGTTCGGCGGCGGTTGGGTTTGCGGGTAGTAATCTTCTTCAACTTCCGGGGAGCCGTACTCGTAAGGCCCGCGGTAGATAACCGGTTGGAAATCGAAATTGCCGTGGCCGGGCGGACTCGGTGCCTGCCATTCGAGCGAGTTGCAGCGCCAGGGGTTGCGCCCTGCCGGCGGACCGAAAAAGATGCTGTAGAAAAAGTTGATTACGAAGATGATCTGCGTGGCCACCATGAGGATGGCACAGACCGTCATGAATTGATTAAGCGGCAACAGGTGGCGGAACGTTTCGTAGTGGTAGGGGTCGGCAAGGCGGCGCGGGAAGCCGACCACGCCGAGAATGTGCATGGGGAAAAACACGCAATTCAGGAAGATGAACGTGAGCAAGAAGTGAACCTTGCCCCAGTTGTCGTTCATCATGCGGCCGAACATTTTGGGGAACCAAAAGTAGATGGCCCCAAACACGGCCATCGCGGTACCGGCAAACAGCACGTAGTGGAAGTGGGCGACAATGAAGTAAGTGTCGTGGATGAAAATATCGACCGGAGTAGCGGCCATGAAGATACCCGAGAGGCCGCCGATGATAAACATCGACACGAACGACAGCGCGAACAGCATGGGCGTGGTGAACTGAATTTTGCCACCCCACATTGTGCCCAGCCAATTGAACGTTTTGATCGCGCTAGGCAATGCGATGAACATCGTGGCGACCATGAATGTCATGCCGAGCACGGGGTTCATGCCCGACACGAACATGTGGTGGCCCCACACGATGAAGCCGAGGCCCGCGATGCCGGCGATCGAGTACACCATGGGCTTGTAGCCAAACAGCGGCTTGCGCGCGAAACATGCGAGGATGTCGGACACCATGCCCATCGCTGGCAGGATCATGATGTACACAGCCGGGTGGCTATAGAACCAAAACAAGTGCTGCCAAAGGAGCGGGTGGCCGCCGCCTGCCGCTCGGGCCGCGTTGTTGACCGTCCATCCTTCGGGAATGAAAAAACCGGTGCCGAGGATGATATCGGTTAGCTGCATGAAGCTTGCCGCGGTGAGAACCGGCAACGCAAAAGCTTGCAGCACGGCAGTAATAAACATGCCCCAGATGGTCATCGGCAGGCGGAACATCGTCATGCCCGGAGCGCGCATTTGGATGATGGTCGTCATGTAGTTGACCGACCCCATCATCGAAGCGACGCCGACGAACGTGAGACCGATGAGCCATAACACCTGCGGCTGCAGGGTGAGCGAAAGCGGCGGGTAGCCAGTCCAACCGCCGCCAGGGCCGCCGTCGACAAAGAAGCTCAGCCCAAAACAAAGAAACGCCGGCCACATGAACCAGTAGCTCAGCATATTGAGCGTGGGGAATGCCATGTCGTCGGCACCGATCATTAGCGGGATGAGGTAGTTGCCGAACGCTCCGGCGAGCACGGGGATGATCACCAGGAAGATCATCACCGAGGCATGCATCGTGAAGAGCATGGCGTAGGTTTCAGGAGCGATTTGGCCGCCATACTCGGAGAAGAGCAGTTTTCCCAGGATCGGCATATCGGCCCAAGGCCAGGCTAACTGCCAACGAACGCCGAGAGCCAGCAAACCACCGATGAAAAACCACAGCAGCGTGGTAAACAAGAACTGCAGGCCGATGATCTTATGATCGCGAGAAAACACGTAGGTCGAGAGAAAACTGCCCGCGTGGGCGTGCTCGACATGGGCGTGTCCGTGCGCGTGAGTGTCTACAGTGACGGTGCTCATGGTAAGAATTCAGTCGTTAGGCGTTCGTGCTGAGCCGTTAATGCCGGACACAGCCAAACGAAGGGGTTCGTTAATCTTCCGCTGTTTCGTTGGATGGCACCGTGCGAAGGCGTTGCTCGGCAAGCTTTTCATCGAGCCATGCGTTGAATTTTTCGCGAGGTTCAAAGGTGGCACGCCCCTTCATTTTGTAATGGCCCCAACCGCAAAGCTCCGCACAAACAATATCGTAGGCACCCGTTTCGCGAGCCTTGAACCACATGAACTGCTGCATGCCCGGCACCACGTCTTGTTTTATCCGCAAGTTGGGCAGGAAAAGGCTGTGGAGTACATCCTGGCTTTTGATGATGAGCAAAACTTCCTCGTTGACCGGCAAATGAATATCGCCATCGACGCGGATCACGTCATCGGACGTGTGGAGTTTGCCATCCGGGCCGGGGTAGCGCACGTCCCAGTTGAACTGCCGACCGGTGACTTCCGCGGTGACCGGGATATCTGGCCGGCGCATTTTGGCGTCGGCCCAAGCGTTCATTTGATAAATCGCGATAAATAGCAGCGTTACCGCCGGCAGAATCGTCCACACGACTTCGAGCGTGTGGCTGCCGTGCGAGAATTTGATGGGTTCGGTGTTCGAGCGAGCGTCGTACTTCCAAGCGAAATAAAACAGGGCGACTTCCGTGGCGACAAAAATAATGCCCGTAAGCCATAGGATGAACATGAACAACTGGTCGATCACTCGACCATGTTCGGAAATGTCTTTCGGGAACCAGTGGTTAAAGTACGGCGCGACGACGAACGTCAGCACACCGAACACTGGCACCATCAGAAACAGTAGGGCCCAAAAGCGTCTCACGAAATACTCCTAGCACATGTAGACGAACGTTTGCTCGGCTTCACGGCACTCGATGCTGGTAACCAGTTCCCAGCGTCCAACAATTAATTCACCGCCTCCGCGTTGACAGGGGCAAACTGCGGCTCGCTATTCGGCTCGTACGGCAACGACATGATGTAATCGACGACTTGCCACATTTCTTGTTCGGTGAGCGTGCCCTGCCCACCCGGGTCGGCCGGTCCGCTGGCCGGCATGCCTACACCGGGAATCCCGCTGAATACGCGCCAAAACAAATCGATGTCGCGCCGACCGCCTCGATAGCGGCCTTCTCGCAAGTTTCGAGGCACGGCATATCGCGGAGGAAGAAGGTGCGGAATCAACGACCTCCTCAACTCGTAGTTCGCCTGCAGCGATTCGAGCTCTTCCTGAGCGGTCTTGCGCTCGTCGCCCTTCAACTGGGCGAGTGCTTTCTTGCTTTCTTGAATCGTGGTAACCATTGCCTCGGTCGAGGTAATGAAATCAAAATTGGCTTGGCTCCAATCGTCGCGATTATCTTGCTGGCCATCGCCCAGTGCGGTAGGACCGTGACACTTGACACAGGTAGCTTTGCCGAAAAACAACTCGCGGCCAGCAATAACCGAAGCGGCAATTTCCTCGGGCGTGCGATCCGCCGGTGGAATTGAATCGGGCGTGGGTACGACGATTTTCTCGTCCACCGTGTCCCAATCTTCCATCACGCCGGCAAGCAAATCGTTGACGAGGATGTCGTTCAACTCGGCATCCGCAACAGGGTCCAACGGATCCTCGGGGTCGAGTTCATCGGACACGAACTGCACGAGCGCCGTTTCCATTTGCCCACGAATCGTGAGGTACTTCACGTACTCGACCAGGGCATTGACTTCGTCGGGCGGAAGCAACGCAAAAGCCGGCATCGCGGTACTGGGGATGCCGTCGTAAATCAGCCGATGCAGATCTTCGTCTGTAGGCGGCGCGGCAGGATAGGTACCTTTGAACTTGAACACGCCACGGCGGTAGTCGCGCGGGTAGGGGTTGAGGATCCCCGCAGTCGGTCCATGGCCATCGCCCGAAATGCCATGGCAATGGGCACAATGGCGACGATAAAGACCATGCTTGCCGCCCCCCTCGTCGCTCCAAACAGGCCCGGCGGCCATTTTAAGCTTACGTTCGTCGAGCCCCGTTTGCGGCATGGCGAAAGGCGTATCCGGCGTACCGAACATCGCGGTAAGAATATCGGCAATCGCCTGTTGGTGCTTGGCCGAAATCCCCTTTTCCGCCACGTTGACCATGTCCAGCCGGAACGCGGGCGGATCGCTCTTGCCGCAACCAACCAGAGCGACGAGCGCCGACAGACCCAATAAATATGCAAACGTTCGGTTGAACATGATTCGTAACTGGCGCGCTAACTGCGGAATGCGTTAGGTGGCACCACCACTTTGATTTCCTTGATTTCATCCGGCTGGAGAGTCACGGTAACGCGGCCACGATTCGACCATTCCATATCCGGCGAATCGGGCGACGTTCCCACTAAACCATTCGATGCGGCAGCGCCGCTTTCATGCCAAACCTGGAATTCAAGAGGCTCGCCGGCCGGGACGTTGGCAATTTCAAAACGCCCCTGGTCGTCGGTCACTGCCCAGTAGCCGTTCTCTCGCATCAACACATGCGCTACCATCCAAGGGTGGATGCTGCACACAGCCTTTACGGGAACGGGGGATTCTTTAGGAACTTTGTAATTCAATGTTCCACCTGCGGGAATCGACGGGTTGAACCCGGTTCCGATCAGATTGGCGTTATGACCGGTGGCATCGCTATTCTTAAGCTCGATCGTTTCGCCGACAGTGGCCCCCAGCAAGTGCGTCGTAAAAACACAGTTCTTCTGGTCGAATACGATCGGCTCGGCCTTGGCTTTGGCCGTATCGTTAACACGCGAAGCCGCGCGTAGAAAGACGGCGACATTTTTAATACCTTTGGAAGACTCATCGACTACGAGCGTTTCTTCGAGCGGCGCTTTACCATCGATCGTGCAGATCTCTGGTTCTTTAGTGACGTTGTACGGCTTGCGAGCCGGTGGCTCGCCGGCGTACACAAACTGCCCACGAATCGTAGCCCAGCCGGTGCCGGCCGAAGTTGAAGCGGCCGCTTCGCCATCGCTTTCTTCGCCACCTTCGGCTGCCGACATCAGGGCCTCGCGATAAGACTTGGCAGCCGCCAAGTCGGCCGTGGGCCCCCTGTCGTACTCACTATTGCAACCAGCGACGGTCAACGCCGCGAGCACCAAAACGGCACCACGGCATTGATTCGTCATATTGGTTTGTCGAGTTGTGGACATTCATCGAATCCTGAAGTAAACGAATCCCACTACTTCTTAAAAACGCTGGCCGGGACTTTGATGTCTCCCAAATCAACGGTTTCATTTGCTTTGACGGTTACGGCGATGCGTCCTTGCCGATCGGCCTTGCCGCTCTTGGTTGAAACGTCTTTCAAATAGCCGGGCAATTCGTGCCAAAGCTGAATTTCATGCTTGCCAACGGGCAGGTTCTTGATTTCGAACGTGCCGTCTTCGCCCGATACAGCCATGTACGGATGCTTGAGCGCAAGTACATGAGACAACATGAACGGATGAATGTTGCAACGCACCGGAGTCGGCAGCGGCGCCTCCTTCGTAGCCTTGATTTCCGTTTTGCCGTTGGCCGGCACGATGGGATTGAAGCCAAACAGCGAAATGTTCGTGTTATGACCGGTGGGATCGGAATTCGTGACCTCGAGCGTTTGGCCAACCCGAACAAGCGTTATGCGCGGCTCGAATGCACACCCCTTATTGTCGAGAACCACCGTATTTTTCAGGGTGGCTTCGTAATCGGGATGGATAGCCACATCGCCACGACGTGGCAGACGCAAATAAACGACTGCGTTCACGAGCCCATTGTCGTCTCCGATCACGAGGGCTTCGTTCTTTGGTTTGGCTTCGATGCAGAACGCATCGCTGCCCAGGGCCATCTCTGGTAACGGAGCCGGTTTTCCATCGACGATAAAACGCCCTGTGAGGGAACCCCAGTCAGCGGCACTCGCGGCGCTAGCTGCGAGGGCCATCAAACTAAAAGCTGCAAGGAGTTGAATGTTACGGAAAAAACTTTTCATGGTTTGCCTCATCGGGTGCAACTTCAGGTCGCCTGACCTGGTGACTAAAACTACCATTGTATTAGTTTTGGGCCGACGTGTCGGCGGGGGGTTGTTCCTCGCCCGCAGGCGGTGTTGCCCCAGGCTGAGCCGGCTCTTTCACCAGACTTTTTACCGATGTTTTTCGCTTTGTGTACTCGTCAAAATTCATAAGCAAGTCGACGATGCCATCAAGCTGCATCACACTCGTGCCAGGGAATAAGGCCTGGTTGATGCCTCCCAAGTGCGGCGCGGCCGGATCGTATGGGATGTTCACGGGCATCCCTGTGTAGGGCAGGATGCGGGCCGGGCTGGCAACCCAGCGACGCGTGTAGTCGGGCCGTAAACGTCGGTAAACCTCGTCGAGCCTTGGTCCCTGGGTTCGGATCGAGCCTTTGACCTGGTAATCGCCCACCGAATGGCACTTCACGCAATAGTTGTTATCGGTGACGATCCTCATCGCGTCGTCGAGCAGTTCCGGATGCGACGACTCGAGGCCAGCCAGGTAACCGCCGCGTCGCCGCTCGTTGTATTCGTACGGGAACTGAGCATTGTTCTTGGCGGCGAAATAATCGACGAGCGCGGCCGCTTCGGCACTCGACATATTGAAATTCGGCATGCGCAACACGGCGGCCGGACGAATGGCGGTCGGATCCATGAGGAAATCGTGCAGCCAGTCGGTCTGCACTTTTTCTCCCTCATTGTGCAGCGGTGGTGGCAACCAGCCCCAGGCTTCGGTGGCAACCGCCGAAGGATTCACCTTCTTTTCTTCTGCCACGACTCGCGAATATAAGTATTTTGCTAAATCGCCACCGAATGTGGGAAACGCTTGGCCATGTTGGAGCTTGCCGGTCTTCGGATCCACTGGAAGCTGGAGCGTAGCATCGGGCGAGCCAACGACTCGCGGCGCACCGGCAACCATGGCATGGCGATAAAGTTGCAACTGGGCATACGGCTGCGATTCGGTATCGTCTGGCTCGATCGGGATACCGTCTTCATCAACTAGCTGGGGTTGGCCCGTTTCTTCGTTGAGAACCGTCATGCCGTGCATCTGCGCCTGGAGCAATCCGCGCTGGTTGGCCCGGAGCGAGGCTTCGACCACATCGGGCACAAAGTCGGGCAGCACGAACGGATAATCCACCACGGGAGTTGGTTCTGCAAACCAATCGGGCTCGAATTCGGCGTTCCAACGCTCGAGATCGAGCACGTGGCAACCGGCACAATTGTATGTATCCAGCACGTGACGACCTTGCACAATTGCCTGCTGACGTGGCGACGGACGGAAGATGTACTTTTCGTCCGGTGCTTCGTTCGTCAGACCGAGAATGAAAGTCATGACGGCTTCGCGCTCGTCGGCCGTGAACGGGAACTTCGGCATGCGAAGGCGTTCGTCGTAACGCTTGGTCTTCGTGGTTTCGAAATCGAAGCTCCGCGGCATGCGTAGCTTTTGCCACAAGAAGCCGTTGCGATGGTGGCTGTTAAGCGCTTGCAGAAAGTACCCTGTATCGGGATCGAACTTGAGCGGATCAAGCCCATGACCGCCGCCGTGGTCGCCGTGGCCATGGCTCTCGTTGCCGTCGATGCCGTGCGTGGCCAGGAACTGGCCGATATTCTCGAATGCCAACTGCGAGGGGTCTTTGCGTCCCCAACTTGCAAGCGGAGTGCCGATCGGCTTGGCCGTTTCGTACCCCGGAATATCGTGGCAGCCAAAGCAACCGTAACGGCTGATCGAACGACGAGCCACATATTCCAACTGGCGTTTGGTGCGATCGGCCTCGTCTTTGAAGCTGCCGAGCAGCACGCGCTCATCGACCTTCACCGAGGAGGCAAGGCCTTCGTCGATGCCGTTGGCCGCGAACTTTTCGGCCCGTTTACGCGGGAACGAGGCACTGAGCCATACTGCCGTCAGGTCGTTCAATGCTTGCAACTCTTCCGGAGACATGTCGCGCTCGGAAGGAATCGCCTCGGGCTGCCAATCGGCCGGCACACTGAGCAGGAACGCCATTACATCGGCAGCCGGATCAAAAACCTTGCCGGTCGGGTTGCCGCTGGCATCGGCTTCCTCGATCGGGTCGAGATACACGTTCGGCATGACCGTTCGCGCGTGGTAACGATTCGGGGCTTTCACCCAACTGTACAACCAGCGTTGCCCCTTTTGACCAGTGAACTTGGCGGCAACACGTGACAGGTCGGGCCCCTGCGTGGAGTTGATGCCGGGGAACTCGCGATGCGAATGGCACGCGAGGCAACCGCGCGACTCGAACTGCCACTTGCCTCGTTCGGCAGACGGCGCTTCGGTGATGCCTTGCGGCTGCTCCAAATACTGGAACGGCTGACTATTGGCCAGCAGGTACTCGGTCAGAGCGCGAATTTCGATTTGTTCAAATCGCTCGGTGTATTCACGGTCGGTGACTTTCACTTCTTTGCCACTGGCATCGTGGATCACGAAATCTTTGTGCTCGTTATCGAGATGCTCGTATTGCAAGAAGAATTGCGGCATGCGGGTCGTCGGCCGGAAGTCGGCCGGGCGACGAATCCAACCAAACAACCAATCGTAGTCGACCTTGGAAGCAATATGCCGGAGGCTTGGCCCCACTTTGCGCAGGTGGCCCGGTGTGTCCACATCGCGGAGCATGTCGGCAAGCGAATGGGTCTCGGGCGCGAGCCGAGGCTGTTCGGGCATCGCGTCCGCGTCGTCCTCTTCCGCAGATTGGTCGGCGGCAACAGCGGATCTAGCTTTTGCAGCCAAAGCAGCGTCGGCACGGATCGCCTTGAGCAACTCGTTGCGAGCCTGAGCGTTGGAGGGTTGAAGCGTGAGCGATTGAGCCAGGCTGCGTTCTGCATCATTGAGCCCCGGGTCGGTTTGAATTTGCTGAGCCACGTCTGCAAAGTTAGGCTCGGTACGCAAATCGGGGCCGATACGGTTCGTGGGACCATCGAAGCCGTTGATTTCGTGACAGCCGTAGCAGCCGAATTCTCCGACCAAGCGGAAGCCGTTCACCAGCGTCGGTGCCGGTGGCTCGGGGAAGCGTTCGCTCGGCTCGAGTTCAACGACCTCGTGATGGCACTTGAGGCAGTTGCTTTCGATGAAACGCTGCGGAGTCATCGGGAAGATCCAATGGTGGTTGTCGAACCAACCATGATCCGCTGCCCATTGTTGAGCCTGCTGAGGATCGTTCGGTGTGTGCGAAGCCCAGCGGAATTCGGTCGCGCTGCCCTGGCCGTCGTGGCAAATCGTGCAGCCCATTTCGCCGCGCTTGTGGGGGCTCGTGCTGCCGACGAACAGGTCGAGCCGCGGGTGGGTCGTGAACGGCTGATTCAGACCGCGGCGGATCGTGACTTCCACCGGCTGGCCCCATTCGGCCAAGTCAATAAGGTAATGTTTGACATCGCTCTGCGTGGTGACCTGGCCGCCGTTGATTTGCAGAATGACATCGCCCGTTTGCAGGCCAGCGACCGCAGCGAGGCTTTGCGGCACGACCACTTGAACCGTGACGTCGTCGGCATTCACCTGGCCGGAAGTAATCGTGAGGCCATAGATTGAAGTAATCGTGGGCGTTTCGGGGGCCGGTTGGCCTTCTTCGGCGGCGGGCGTTTCCGGCTTTTCCGGCGTTTGCATCGTGATCGTGCGAATACGATCGGCCCGAGGAATTGCCGGGTAAGCCGGCTCGGTGGCGGAGCCAGCGGCCGTTTTATCAATCGTACGATGGCACACGATGCAGCGGTCGTAGCGCGCTACCGAACTGAAGTTGTAGTTGATCTTCATATCCGGCAACCAAATCTGGTCGAGCTTGATATCGCCCGTGTAGAGCGCGTCGAGTACCGGGGCGCGATTGAGCCACTCGGCCGCGGAAGCCCCCGCGCCAGGCATCTTCTCTCGCAGCCGATTGAGGTCGGTTTCGATGGTCGCAATGCGTTTTTGCAGGTCGGATTCTTCGGCCTGAATCTGCTTGATGATTGTTTCGAGCGCCACGCGGTAGTCTTTGGCATCCGCCAGATTGGCGTCGACCTGCACGAGCTTTTCGGCGTTCTCCTGAATCCTGCGTTCGTGCTCGACCGTGGACTGCCCTTCGCCGACGGCGATGCCGCGGGCGCTGACCTCGGCAGTTTGATCGGCCGCGATGAGCTTCTTCTTGGTAAGCCACTCGTTTTCGCGGCGTTTCGCTTCGTGAACGAACGCATTCATTTCGCGAAGCAACTTGCCTCGCGCCGCCCGGAGCGATTTGGTATCCTTCGCTTCTTGCCCGGCTAAATTCTTGAGGCCTTCACTGGCACGATCGAGCCCTGCAAAGTCGGCCGGGTCTGCTTTAATTCCCTCAGCCTGGAGTTGTGCGTCCTGAGCCTCTACTAGTTTCTTGAACTGGGCGACTTCCTCCGCGGTAACCGGCGAGCTCTGCGCTGCTTCGAGTTCTTCGTTCAGCCGCTTAAGCTCGGCAGAAGAATCGGCCTCGGCCTGCTTGAACTGTGCTTCGATGGTCCACCGCTCGAGGGAGCGGTTGTTGAGTTGCCACTCGCGCCACTCGCGACCGTGATCTTTCGCCACGAGCCAAATCGTGCCCGCTAACATCACCAGCGCAGTGATACCAAAGATCACGTGCATCCGTGCCTGATCGCGCCATGTTTTCTCAGTTGCGGGCATATCGGAAAGTTATTCGCTGTTAGCCGTCAGCTCTTAGCTAGGAGGCTGTTCACCGGGACGTGGCTAACAGCTACCAGCTAAAAGCTAGCCGCTTAAAAGTTTAGGAAGTACTCCGGAATCGAAATGAGATATTTTAGGTTAACCGTCCAACGCAACACCATCTTGATTGGCAACGACGCCATGAACAGCAACAGGTTAGCCAGCACCATGTAGCGAATGAAGCCCATGCGCTGGTAATACTTTCGTAATACCGTGACGGCCATCAGGGGCGGCAATGCGATGAAGTACCCTAGCACGAGCGCGATGCCCAGCCATTCGCGCAGCACGATGTAACCAATCTGTACATACCAAGCGCTATTCGGCGGCGCGGTGGGCAACGACCGGCTCATGAGCGTTTGCCAAAACCAGTCGGAAAGGTTGACGTTCGTAAGTGCTTCGACTTTGTGGGCGTCCCAAAATTCGTAAGGCCCGAAGAAGTTCCAGTTAGGACCGCGCAGCAGTGTTCCGAGCACGATCAGCGTTACCCACAACTCGAGGAAGCCAAGCTGAAAGGTGATATACGCGAACCGGCGCTGCTTGATCGTGTAGTAACCGTTGCCCAATTTGTTGAAATCGATGTAGGGAATCGCCATGAGCCCCACCACGATCAGGCTCGGCAGCACGACACCCGCCATCCACGGATCGTAATACACCAGCATTTCCTGCAAACCCAGGAAGTACCACGGCGCTTTCGACGGGTTCGGCGTTTTCACCGCGCTAGCGGGCTCTTCGAGCGGTGCTTGCAACCAAATGGCCCAAAAGATCAGCACGGCCGACAGCGCGATCATGCAGATCATTTCGGTATAAACAAGATCGGGCCAAACAAGCACTTTTTCGTTGTCAAGCTTTTCAAGCGGCGGTAAGCCTTGATCCGCACGACGGTCGTTTTCGACCGCCTTCGCGGTAGCCAGCCAGGTGAAAAAAGCCAGCAGGAACACGAGGGCGACGATCGGCACGTTATCCGGCTTCGCCACGATCGAAAAGAAGTTCGGGTCGGGCATCGACAGCCCGAGGAACAACAGCATGAGGTTCCAAATGGTCCACGCCACAAGCGGCCGCACGAACCAAGCGCGAAACACATATAAAACGACTAACGCGATCGTCGTGCCAACCGAGTAAATCACCGGCCCCGTGCTGGCGTTCACGAATTCACGAAACGCTACCGGCATTTTCGGCATGCTTTCGAGATTTCCGGGCGCGGCAAGCGAGGCCAACAGCACGAACAGCACAGACACGATCGTCCAAAGCAACGCGGGCGTGAAGCCCAGCCTAAACCCTGGCAACCGAAACAGCGGGCGGTTCTCTGTTTTTTGCCACAAATAGTAGGCAAAAACGCCGTTCATCGCGGCCAGCGCAATATAATACGGCGTGAGAAACGCGGCGGCAGACGCAGCAAATTGTTGTGGCGAAATTCCGTGCATGCTTAGCTGAACCGCAAGCGTTTGGCGGGGCGGTTGTTCTTAAACTCCGTACTCGTAACTCCGTGCTTCCTGCTTCCTACAACGGCCCACTAATGCCACCGTCCTTACGCACGCGCCAAAAATGGATCGCAAGCAACAGAGACACGGCCAGCGGGATCGCAATACAGTGCAAAATATAAAATCGATTCAGCGTTTCTTCACCCACGTTCCGCGCCCCCAGCAACGCGAAGCGCGCATCGGTACCGCTCGTGATCATTGGGTAACCGAGATTCAAGAAACCAGCACCAGGACCTTCGTGCCCGAGAAACGGCGTCGCCCGGGCCATATTCGAACCCACCGTAATCGCCCACACCGCAAGCTGATCCCACGGCAACAGGTAGCCCGTGAACGACAGCAGCAGCGTGAGCAGCAGCAGGATTACGCCGATTACCCAGTTGAATTCACGCGGCGGTTTGTAACTGCCGGTAAGAAACACGCGATACATGTGCAGCCACACGGTAATCACCATCGCATGCGCGCCCCAGCGATGGATTTCGCGCATGATGCCCAGCGAATACACGTCGCGCAGTGCGAGAATATCGTTGTACGCCCACTCGAGCGTGGGGCGATAATAGAACATCAGCAGCACGCCAGTGACGGTTTCCACCAAAAACAGGAAGAACGTCACGCCCCCCATGCACCACGTATACGAGAGTGCGATCCCCTGCTTCTTGATCGAAACCGGGTGAAGGTGCAGGAAAAAATTGGTGAGCATCACCACAATCCGGTTGCGGCGGTCAACCGGCATGGGGTGCCGAAAGATGCTTTTCCAGATTTGTGATTCGTAAATGATTTCGCCCAGACGCGCCATATCGGTGTTGTCCGCCTTCGGATCGTTACAAATTACTTCCGACTAAAATGTAATGCTGTAAACTCGCCGCCATCTTGCTGTTAAACAGGGATATAACTTGACGGGTCGCTCCAAGCGCCCATTTCTTCCTGGAAGGTTCTGCTCTTATCCACTTCGATCGAGCCGTCGCTGCCGATCGAAATGGCGTACCGCTCGAGCGGCCGCGGAGCCGGACCTTCGAAGTTGATACCGTCCTTATAAAAACCGCTGCCGTGGCAGGGGCACTTGAATTTCTGCTCGGCCTCGAGCCAGTTCGGCGTGCAGCCCAGGTGGGTACAGACCGATTTCAAAGCTACGATTTGCTGTTGGCCGTTGTATTCGGCGTTCACGATCCAAACGCCAAACTGGGCTTTGAAGCGTTCTTCCACCTGCCCCGGCGGAAATTTATCGGGCGTTCCCACGCTGAATCGGCTGGGTGGCTCCCGCAAAATATTGGGGAACATGAATCGCACAATTCCCAGCGTCCATACCGTAAACGTGGCCGCCAAACCGGTAAAACCGATAGCTAGGGCGCTCATGCCAAAGATGAACGCGCGTCGCTCGGCCGCTTCTTCTTTGCTTGGTTTCGCGCCGCGTTTGGCATAGTCGGGCTTCACCGGCATCGGCGGCACGACGATAGCCTCTTTGGCCTTGGCTTTCTTCGCTGCGTCGGCCCCGGGGGCTGCCTTCGACAGCGCCTCGGCCTTCGACATCGGCCCCGGTTTGGTCGTTTTTCGCGCCGAAGCGAGAATGCTCTGCGTATCGAGCGGCTCGGCGGGTGCCGCCGGCGCTTCTTTTTCTTTCTTGGGAGCCGCCGCTTTCGGAGCGGCCGCGGCAGCAGGCGTTTTCGCAGCCGGCTTGGGCGGAGCGGGAGCGGCACCAGCTTCCTTCTGCGCACGGGCGGCGGCCAGCATTTCCGCCACGCTTAAACGACTGCCATCGGCTTTCGTGGCTGGTTTCGCCTCGCCCGAAGGCGGAGCAGGCGAAGACGAAGGTTCCGCAGCCGATTCCGACGGCGCATTCTCAGCCGGAGACGAAGCAGCCGACTCGTCCCCCTTCGCGTCAGCCTTGCGCGCGGCGGCGAGAATATCGGCCACAGATTTTTTCTTGTCTGCCATGTTCCACCTATTTGCCGAGCACGGGCATCCTGGCCCGTGTCACCCCGACGGCAGAAGAGCTCTAGCGAACGCGCGGCACCAACCCGAATAGGACCCCGCTTTTGCTAATCCGCACCGGTCTTGTGGACGCCGCAAATATGAGGCTTCCAGCCGGCTGGTCAGAGGATTGTGACAATTTTCACAATCCGCTTTCCAATGGTGTATCGCTTACCACGCAAATTGTCAACGGGGCAAACTCCCTTGCCACAAATTTAATGCGGCCTCTCGTTCCACGAGATGGATTCCTGTTCGCGAAACAAGTAACCGCCTATGTTTCTGCGCTACCGACGCCCGCCAAGCGCTTCCTACCATCACAAATCGATCCCAATTCTGTGCCCCCGCAATAAGTACGTAAAGAGCAAATCTCAACGACTTACCAAACGAGCCCATCCATTGACTTGTAACTAAGTGCATGTCGCGTTGGAGCAAAACGAATACAATTTATCTGCTGCATCAAAAATGCTACCTCACATGTTTTCAACGAAGCAAACCAATTCCTAATAATCACCCCAGAAGTTCATGAAGATTCTTGTAGTAGGCAATGGTGGGCGCGAACATGCCCTGGCATGGAAGATCGCGCAGAGCCCGCGCGCTGAACGAGTATTCGTCGCCCCAGGCAACGCCGGCACCGCGATCGACGCCGAAAATGTTTCCATCGACGCCACCGATGTTCCCAAGCTCGTCGCCTTTGCCAAACAAAACGCCATCGACCTCACGGTCGTAGGCCCCGAGGCCGTACTCGCCGCCGGCTTGGTCGATGCTCTGAGCAAAGAAGGCCTGCGTGCCTTCGGACCCTCGAAGACCGCGGCCGACCTGGAGTCGAGCAAGGTGTTCTGCAAAAACCTGCTCCGCAATGCCGACATCCCCACGGCCGACTACCGCGTGTTCCGCGACGCCCGCGCCGCAATCACCTACCTCAAAGATCGCGAAGACACGCCTGTCGTGGTGAAAGCCGATGGCCTCGCCGCCGGTAAAGGCGTCGTCGTTTGCGACAACCGCGAACAAGCGCTCGCCGCCGTCGATCAAATCGCCGTCAACAAAGAATTCGGTGATGCCGGCAACCAACTCGTCATCGAGGAACGCCTTCATGGCCAAGAGGCCAGCGTGCTCGCCCTCACCGACGGCCACACCATCCTAACCATGCCCGCCTGCCAAGATCACAAGCGCGCCCACGACGGAGACAAAGGCCCCAACACGGGCGGCATGGGCGCTTACTGCCCCACCCCGCTCGTTAGCGATCAATTGTTGCAACGAGTCGAAGAGAAGGTTCTCGTCCCCACGGTTCATCAAATGAAACGCTCGCGTCGCCCCTTCCGCGGCGTGCTCTACGCGGGACTCATGATCACCAGCCAAGGCGCGAAAGTGCTCGAATACAACGTGCGATTCGGCGACCCCGAGTGCCAGCCGCTGCTCATGCGACTCAAAAGCGATTTGCTCGACCTGCTCGAAGCCACGGTCGACGGCCGACTCGATGAAATCCCGCCGCCCGAGTGGGACGAGCGCCCCGCCGTGTGCGTCGTGATGGCCAGTGAAGGCTACCCCGGCAAATACGAACGCGGCCAACCGATCCGCGGCCTCGAAGAAGCCGCCAAACTCCCCGACGTCAAAGTCTTCCACGCCGGCACCGCGATGCGTGACGGCACGGTCGTCACCGACGGCGGCCGAGTCCTCGGCGTCACCGCGCTCGGCCCAACGATCTCGAAAGCCAAACTGCAAGCCTACACCGCGGTAAAATCCATCCGCTTCAGCGGCGGCTGGTGCCGCAAAGACATCAGCGACAAAGCCCTGTCGTATTAGTATCGTTACCAATGACAGAACAACAACACAAAGGACGAACGCCGCTGCTTTGCTACAGCGCCGCCATATTGGCGATTTCTGTTACCACTATTTCGACGTATGTTGCTGTGCGAGGGACGGGAAATCTGCCACGCCAATTCACGCGATTCGTACTAACTGCGGCGCTGCTCCTATGGCTCTACCGTGGAAGCAAAGTTGCTCGAATCATTTCAATCGTGCTGTACAGTGTTGGTGGGCTTTTTGCCGCGGGAACACTCTTGATAAGTAACGGCAGCCTCGGTTATCTGCTAATGGAGTTTATGGCGTTCACGTACATTTCGTTCGCGGGCTTGCTATTTGCTTCGCTATCAATGAATGATTTTTTAACGTATCAACGACAGCGCAACACAAGCAGGCCACTTGTGTAGGCGTGAAGTCAAAAGATGTAATGAACTTCACGGCAAATTGAAAATCGTTTCCGGCATAGATAAGTCATATGCTGTCGCATTTCACATTAAGGCGATGAATTCATTGGCACAAATGCCAATGACTGACATTTTTCTTACTAGTGTCAACCCACTATTTTCGGCCATCCAAGTGGCCGTTTTTTCTTTGACACATCTGTCTTCAAATATGCTAAGGTGGCATCCGATAAACGCCCAATGAGCGCTGACTAACAAGCACCATTCACACCAAAGCCATCCACTTGCACTCTCTTTGAGAGCCTATTTTTCGCGTACTAATCGCGCTACCCCTGCGCGCCCACCACTGGCCCTCAGCCCTCCGTCCTATGCACTCCGCCATCCCACACGTAGATGCTCAAAACCCAGGGGAGGAGTTTAGCGCATCTACGCAAAATCCCGGGGCTTTAAGCGACCATCGTAGACATCACGCTCCGCGAGATGAATTCCCTCGATCGCGAAGCAAGCTTGCGCGCACCGCCATTCATCGCGTGCCAAAAATGAAACCGCCCAACCGCCTACACCACCCCTTTTGCAGGCACCGGCTTCGGTGCATCACCCCGCGGTGCCAAAACCAGCACCATCACCGAGCCAGCCACCACGAGGATCAGCCCAGCCCAAAAGAACGGCTGGATGTGAGCCCATTCGTGCCTGGCCAAAATCGTCAGAAACGTGCTGATCACCGGCGCGCCGCCGAACACGAGCGGCATCACGAACACCGGTCTGCCGCCCGAGTTGAAAGCCATGATGATGCCCAGCGCGCCGACCGCCCCAAACGTTCCAGCCATCAAGCTCCACAACGTGCCGAAACGCAGGTAAGAACTTTCTTCGCCCATCTCGCCAAGGAAGAAATAGGGCACGACCACGGCAATCACCAGGTACGCCAGCCCCACGCAAATCAACGGCCGCATGCGACTATGGTGCATGGCCGCCTGCCCTTTGTGCAGCACCGGTCCGTAAGCACCCCACGAAGCAATGGCCAACGCAATGAACGATAGCCGCAGCACCCACGACCAGAACGCACTGGGTTGCACCGGCTCAGCGCCTTTGGCAGGTGCCGGAGCCGGCACCGAGCTCTCCGCTGCCGCATTCGCAACATTCGCATCCGCAGTTTTCGGGGTGCCATGCGGAGCAGACATCAACACCACCACAGCACCAAGCACAACGATGATCAGCCCAGCCAAAAACCAGGGGCCCACTTCCTTTACCCGCCCAGCCAGGTAAATCGTGAGAAACGCATTGACCACCGGCGCACCACCGAACACGAGCGGCATTACGTAAATCGGCAAACCACCAAACGTGAATGCGAGGATGATCCCCAGCGCCCCCAGAGCACCGAGCGCACCGCCGGCAAAACTCCACACAATTCCTTTAAGTGTCCAATCGCCTTTTTCTCCGCGCATGTGCAGCCATACGCTCGGAACAATGACCCCGATGAGAAAGTAAGCGAGCCCTACACAAACAAACGGCCGCAATCGAGCAATCGTGCCGGGGATGGTCGACATGCCTTCCTGACCGGCCCGCAGCACCGGCCCGTACATGCCCCAGCACAAAACCGTCAACGCGATGGAACCGATCAATAAAGCCGTGTTACGCATGATTCAACTTTCGTTAAGTCATACGCGCAGCGTTTGCAGAAAGCCGCGCGATGAAATCCATTCCTGTATCGAGTTACCACTTTATCGACCCCGTAATTTGCCCGCTAGGGCGAAGCGTTGGTGGGAGCTACCAGACTGGCACGAGATAGTTCCGTTAAAGCACGAGCGAGCCGGTGCGTCTCCGCCCGCCGAGTGCAAGTCATTTTCACTCGGCGGCCAAAGACGCCCCGGCTCGTTCAAACCACAAAACCGAGTGTTTTTCATCAGTCGCCGCGCAAAGCAGGCAAGATCGGCGCTTTTACCGCCGTTCGAGTCGTTGCCCAGGCGGCTAGGAGTCCTACCAGAGCGATCGTGAGAAGCAACATTGATAGTGACAACCATGGCACGCTGGCTTCACGCGGAAGCCATTGGGGAATCAGCGCGATGCCCGCCGCAACGGTGCCGACGGACAATCCCCCAAGGAGCAAAACCGTGTTTTCGAGCATCACCATTTTTAGCAAACGAGAAGTGGAGAACCCGCTGGCCCGCATGAGTGCGAACTCGCCACGGCGTTCGATCACGCTGCGCAACTGCACGACTGCCAAACCGGCCGTGCCAAGGAGTAGACCTAACGCACCGAGGCTTTGGAATGTTGACAGATAGGTATTTTGCACCGCCAGAAAACCGGCCAGCTTTTGCCGTGCGTCGACCACGTCGAAACCATCGCTGGCGAGGGCCGACTCCAGTGCGGCCGGTAAGTCAGTCGTCGAAACAGCTTGCTGGCCTTGCGCAAGTCGTTCAACGAGAAAAAAACGATAGCCGCTCGTGTCAGGGAACAACCTAAGAAAATGGTCTTCCGAAATGAGGAGATTGCCTTGCAGCACACTATTCTTGAGCAACCCCACCACTTCGAGCGTTACCGCACGGTCGGCCGCATCACGGATCGGAAAACGAGACCCCACCCCGACGAGATGCAAGCTGTACATCGCGGTCGCCGCGTCGAGAACGACCGGAATGATAGGCCGTCCGCTGTCGTCGCTGCCGAGGCTTTGATTCAATTCCGTCCAAGGATTGGGGGCGTCGATCACACCAACCGTATCGTGCATCGTCCGAACAGGATCGCTATGTTGCGACCGGCGCACAGCCGCCCATTGAAAACCGCCGCGTTTCACGAAATCGAGGGGAACACCAAGCACGCGCGGCTGAGTTGGTCGGTAGAGGTTCAAACAACTGGCGTCTTCACCATCGGATACACGCAAAGAATAAACGTGGTATTGGTCCAGCACATCGGTCACGCGCGAATTGAGCCCCAGTTCCACGCGGCCGTCTTCGGTGTTCAGATCGTAATGCAGCGGGCGATCGCTCGTGGCAAGGTACTCGAAGCCGCCGGTGCCGGCGTCGGTCGTTTCGAGTCGAAACGCGCTGATGGCAACGATGAGAAAACTGGCGGCGGCAACAAGTCCAATCGTAAGCGTGCTGCGGCCTGGGTTGCGAGCAGCGTTCAACCACGCAAGCCGAGGCAGCGAAAAGGAAGAGGCAACCGCGGTCGTGCGACCTGCGCGGCGAAGGCGATAGCGTATTTCGCCAAGCAGCAGAGCGAGCGCGGCCGCGCCGCTTCCGAAAAACGAACCGGCCTGTGCTTCACCCTGGAGTTTATAACCGGCAAAAAGAAGAACCACGATGACCACAGCTAGCCCCATGCGAATCAATGGCCAGCGAAACGCGGTATCCGAGCGACCGCTCGGTACACTGGCCGAATCATTCCCGCCAGCCAGTAATCGAACGGGCGACTGGCGCGTGAGTCGTCGTATCGACCAACGAATCGTGAGCCAGGCAAGCGCAACACCGGTTGACCAACCAATGAGGAGACTCAACCAGTTGATGTGCAACCTTAAAAACGGAGTAGATATAGCAGCAAGCCACCAAGTGCGTAGCCCGGCGATCATCAACCAGGCGTACAAGATGCCACCAAGAATCCCCAACGTAGCGCCGAGCGCGGCGATTAACAAACCCTCGCGGCTGAGAAGTTTGGTGATGTGCCATCGATCGATACCGAGCGCGGCAAGTGCGCCAAGTTCTCGACTGCGTTGCTCCACGCCGAGCTGGAACAACAGGGAGATCAGCATCAAGGCAGCAGCGATGAGAAAAAAACTGAAGCCAAGAAAAAGCAGACCGAACGGCGTGGTGCCACTCGCGGCCAGCAGGCCTTGCTGTTTGACCGGCAGGATCACAATTCCGGCGTCTGTTGGATCGATCGCGGCGGCCAGTTTTGCAGCGAACTCGGGTGCGGCCGATTCAGGCTGCGCGCCGGGAATACGCAACACGCCGATAGAACCCCAACGACTCGGCCAAAGCCGCTGCGCAGTGGCAAGCGATACAAAAGCTTTCGGAGTGGTATGGTAACGATCCCAATAATCTTCGTCCTCATTGCGAATCGTTTCCACAAGCTCGAACGGAAGCTCCCAATCGCGAATCGAGGACTGGTCCGTTACGCCGGGAAGCTCGGGCGTGAGCTTGGGGTCGGCCGCCGCGGTCGGCTTGCCGTCGGCCGTCTCCAGCGGCACGATTGCACGCAATTTGAAAATAGGAGCGGGTGTGCGCTCACGAAGCTCGCCGTGCGTGCTCTCGGGCTCGTAAAAGTTGAGCGTGATCGTATCGCCGACTTTGGCCCCAAGGCTATCGGCCGCCCATTGGTTGAGAACGATTTCATCGTCGGCAAGCGCGATCGGCTGGCCCGCCTCATCGAGCAGCGGCCCGATGCCTGCGATCGAGTCGACACCGGCCACCGTGGAGTAAGGAATTTTTCGTTGCGAGTCGCCCGTGCCGACGACAATTGTGTTCGCCAGGTAAGTGCTCACGGGCTGCACGGTGTTGCCCAGCGTTTTTTGGGCCGTGCTCACCACCGCGTCTGGCAGCACCAGTTCATCGCTCGAAATCCCCACGTAACTTGCTGGCATGGTGACCGACTCGACGCGCATGCCGAGGTCTTCAGCCGTGGGCTTCAGCGTATCGTGCAACGATTGTTGAGCCGCTTCACTCGTAGCGTTGCCTGCGTCCTTCGTAGACAACAGCACAACATTCGCACGAGCTGGTCGGTCGAGCATCGATTGCAACGCGCTCAGCGGTATGAACGCATTACGAGCCAAGTGTTGGCTGGGAAAGAGGCTGAAGCGCGACAGGCCTTCGTCGGGCAGTATCTCGGCAATCGTGAACCGTTTGGAATTCGACGTTTCGCTTTTTTCACCAAGCGGGCTATCGGCAGGGATCGCGGAAACGATCGGCAGGCGCAGCAGCACGGCATCGCCTTCGCCCGTTTTCAATTCGTCCGCGAGGGCGCGCGTGATGGCAATTTGATCGCTACTCAACTCCTTAGCCGGACCGCCGACGCCGAGGGCCCAAAACTCGGGGCGGATACCGGTAACGGAGACATCGGTCGCTGTGCGAAGTTGCTGTCCCGTCCCCATTTGGATTGTGCCGGTGAGCAAAATCGCCGGTTGGGCACTGGCAAAAATTTTTTGAAACTCACTGCCCGCCAATACTTCGTCAGCCAGCTTTTCGCGAAAGAGGTGCGACGAAACGATGGCGGTATCGATGCGGCCCAAGCGTTGCAGGGTAAGGTCGCGAAGGCTACCGTTCACCGAATCGCCCACCAGCAGCGCCCCGGTAAGCACGGCCGTTGCCACGGCCACGCCAAGGAGAACGGCAAGATGAGTTCGCCGATAATGCTGAAGGCTGGACAGGATGAAACGCAGCGCACTCATGGATTCGATTCTATAAACCTACGTTCCGCGGACGGGGCCGAACCACTCGATTTGCTTTCTCGGGCAAAACACAAAACCGTTCGCTTCGCAGTAGGGACGCAACCACTGGGACTGAGCATCCAAGTGTTCGAGATCGGTGCCCTGAGGCATCAGCAAAACACGGTCTCGCGCGATCTCGGGAATTTCGTCGAGGTACGCTTCGAGTTCGGCCAAATCGTCGCGTGTATCGACCACGAACTTGACTTGATAATCGAAGCGGCTGACGAGTTGCCGAATAACGTCTGGCCGATGGCGTTCGCGCTGGTGGCGACGGTGCCAGTGGGGCTCCGTTTCCGCGGAAGGTGCGGAACTGGCAAACTTGGGACTGATCGACATGAGGTCGCACGAAACGGGCAGGTCGAGCGTGCCGGCCGTTTCGATGGTCACGTGTCGGCCGATGGCGCGAAGCCGATCGCAGAGCGGGATCAACTCGGCAAACAACATCGGCTCGCCGCCGGTGACCACAACGTGCTGGGTGTCCCATTCCTCGACCTGGGCAACGATTTCGTCGGTCGACATGTCGCGACCTTCCGGCCGCCACGATGCGTAAGGCGTGTCGCAAAACCAACACCGCAAATTGCAACCGCTCGCGCGCACGAACACGCTTGGGACACCGGTGAGGAGCCCTTCGCCTTGAACAGAACGGTAAATTTCAGTGATGCGCATCGAGAGGTAATGTTTCTTTATGACAGGTATTTATAGGATGAGCGGAGCCTTGGGGGCCGCAGATGACACCGATGATCGCAGATTGGATTCCGTTTCAAATCGATTGTAGCTGGCCTCTTTGAGGCCGGTTTCGTCGGAAAACGTCGGGGTCACAGCCCCCAGCTACAGGTCTTGAAACTGCTTCTATTATCAATGACCGTTGGCTTCATTGCTATGACGATGCGTTTTGATAGGGAATGGGATCGGTGAGGCCGGCTTCGGCAAAGCCTTTGAGGCGGAGTTGGCAGGCATCGCAACGGCCGCAGGAAATACCGGCCGCATCGGGGTTGTAGCAGGTATGGGTGAGGCTGTAATCGAGGCCAAGTTCGGTGCCACGACGAATGATTTCGGCTTTGGTGAGGTGAATCAAAGGCGTATGAATATGATAACGCGCGGTGCCTTCGACACCGGCCTTCGTTGCCAAGTTGGCCAGTTGCTCGAAAGCGATAATGAATTCTGGGCGACAGTCGGGGTAACCGGAATAATCGACCGCGTTGACGCCAATGTAAAGGTCGGCCGCACCGACTGTTTCGGCGTACCCCAGAGCGAGCGAAAGAAAGACGGTGTTACGAGCAGGGACATAGGTGACCGGGATACCCTCGGCAATCTGCTCCTCGGGGCGATCGAGAGGCACGTCGATGGCGTCGGTAAGCGCGCTGCCGCCAAATTGGTTGAGGCTAACATTAACGATGACATGGCGAGCCACGCCCAATGCCATGGCAACGCGTGCGGCAGCATCGAGCTCGAAGCGATGGCGTTGGCCGTAGTCGATCGAAAGCGCATACAGCGCGTAACCTTCGGAATGCGCGATAGCGGCGGTGGTTGCCGAGTCGAGTCCGCCGGAAAGAAGGCAGACAGCGGGACGTTTATTCATGATCCGGAGGCTGGGGGTTAGGGATCTGGGGCTGGGGATCTAATACCGCTCGGTATTTTGAAGTTCGGAGTATCGGCAGATGGCGCAGATGATTACAGGGGGCGTTGTGTTATTGGCTGAACCTGAGATCCCGTGCGCTATCTTTGAGTAGTGCTTCGTTAGGCGAAAGTCCTCTCGCGGAGCGAGATGGCTACACTAAACTGTCCCATTACCCCTGAAACCCGGCCCTTTCGTCTTGGAACCTATCATGCCACAATGCACGATTCGCTGTAAGAGGAGCGTTCATGTCGGAATTACGAAGCCAATTAGAGACATTTGAGAACCAGTTTCCGGACCGCGATTATCAGATTGAAATCGTCTCGCCGGAGTTTACCTCGGTGTGCCCTCGCACGGGGCAACCGGATTTCGGGACGATCACGATCACTTACATCCCCGATAAGCTGTGCGTGGAGCTCAAGAGCCTGAAATTCTATTTGCAGGGCTACCGCAATCACGGCATTTTCTACGAACACGTCACCAACACGATTTTGGACGACTTGGTTGCCGTGCTGCAACCACGTTGGATGAAGATCGTGGCGGCATTCAACGCGCGGGGCGGCATGACGGAAAACGTGACCGCCAAGTACACGGCATCCGTTTAGCGCGGCAGCCATTCAACCGACCGTATTCACAAACAGCAGGCGATAAAAGATCATGGCAAATCGACCCCAGATCGTACTTTCGGGCTTTGGCGACGAAGCGGCGAATCACAAAACGGCAGTCGAGCAATTCTCGGCGTTTGCCGCGATGGGGCTGCAGTATTACAGCCTGCGGTTCATCGACGTTGGTAACGGCGTGAAAAACGTGATGAAGCTTACCAAGCCGGAAATCACCAAGCTGCGTCACCTTGAAGATGAATATGGAATGAACGTGGCCTCGATCGGTTCGCCGATCGGAAAAGTAAAACTGTGCGACGTCGAGGATGGAACCAAGAACCCTTATTTACCGTTCGATAAATACTTGGAGAAGGAGGTTTCGCGTGTTTGCGAACTCGCGCACGCGTTCGAGACCAAGCTGATTCGCGGTTTTTCGTTCTATCATCCGAAGGGCAGCGACCCGAAAGAGCACTTGAACCAGGCGGCCGATCAACTGGCACAAATCGCGGAAGCATGCCATCGGAGCGATTTGACATTCGGGCTCGAGATCGAAGCAAACCTGGTTGGCCAAACCGGGGAGCTCATTGCCGAACTGCATCGGCGGGCAAACCACCCTGCCCTGGTCACGGTATTCGACGCGGGGAACATCATCAGCCAGGGCTACACGCCCGACGAAACGTTCGCACAATACGTGGCGATGAAACCCAGCATCGGCTGGATGCATATCAAAGACTACCACGACCCACACCTGGTTCGTAGCGAGCATGTGGACGAAGAGAAATTAAAGAACTTCGTACCAGCAGAGCGCGGCGACAGCGGCCACGAGCGCATTCTGAGAGACTTCGCCCAGATGATTCCGCAGCTCGAAGAAAAGCTGACCAAGCGCGGCATCCCGGGCGTAGTGCTCGATTTGGAACCGCACTTGAAAGGCGGCGGGCAGTTCGGCGGATTCAGCGGGCCAGACGGCATGGGCGTGGCCCTGCGTGGCCTGTGTCGATTGCTGCACTACCTTGGAATTGGGTATCACCTGCGCGACTTCGACGACGTGCGTGCGGCGCGCGGATTCTAGGGCAACGGGTCTCTCGCAGTGGCGCAGAGAGAGCGCTGAGCAGTGCCACCCTCTTCGTGCCTTCTTGTGCCTTTTCGTGGCCAACATGATTACCGTCGGTGTTACCCGCTTTTTATTGAACCACTGGGGCATGGAGGATGAAGCAGGGAGCGTGGAGCAAGGAGCAGGGAGAAGAGAATGCAGGAGTTATTGAACCGCGAAGGCGCGAAGAATTGTTGCGATAGTTTTTTTGGAACGCTGATCTACGTTAATCATCGCTAATGCCAATCGAAATTCGGAGATTCCTATTAGGGCGTGGCTTCCCTTGATTAGTGATTATTAGTGTAGATTAGCGTTCTCAAGTTCTTCCTTCTCCGTGTCCTCGGTGCCTCCGTGGTGAATTCTTCCCCGTGGCACCGCGGGGTTGCCGCTTGGGTGAGCGTTGGCCCGGGCGTTTTTAGGTTGATGGGCTGATAGGCCGTGCTCTAATCGCAGCGGCGTGGCCGCCGCCGCGAAGGTGGCAATCGCGGTGTGCAACCAAATTTGACCGAGAGCAGAAAGCCAACTCACTGGATCGCTGAACTTGCCTCTTCGCTCTCCACGCACATTGGGGCTTCCAGCTCACGGGTCAGCTCTTCGATATCCACTTCGTTTTCGCGGGTGGCCGCAACTCGTCGGGCTTGGATCCAAGCGCGTAGCGTTTCACCGGCACAATAAGCGGCAATTAACAAGCCAGCAGCACCGGCCATGAATTTTGGGTTGGACCAATCGCCCGCGCCCATCATTAAAAACACGCTCACAACCACGGCTAACACGGCAATGAGCAGCTTCGTGTTCGCAGTGCGGCGATGCTTCTGGATCGCATGGCGGCTGATCGCGCGGCGAGCCGATTCATTCGCAAGAGCACGCAAGGATTCCAAATCGGTTTGTGGAAACGGAGTGGACGGACGGCGCGGCGTATAATCGACGTTCGAAGCGTCGATAGAGTCGGCATCTTCTACCGGGGCCTCTTCAGAAGCGGGCGTGGCATCGGAAATTTTCGCTGCCGGATCGGTGTACGAACTAGTCGCGGCACTCGATTCACCTCGAACTCGCTGCAACAGCTTGGCCATATACTCTTCGATCGATTCTTCATCGTCGCTAGAACCGCCGGCCGAGGGATCTGAAACGAATGCCTGACGATTCGAGCGTTGCTGCGATTGCGAGGCGTCTTCGCTTCGAGGCATCGCCGAGCCGCTGGCGGTATCAGGTGATTCAGGCGACGACTCGTCGCTAAACATATGCGAATAACGATCAATGAACGACGCCTGTTGCGCGTGCGGTGTTTGAACCGGTTCGGATCGAGTGGAGTCCGTATCGCGATTGTAGCTACCAGATGCGTCGTCAATTTCACATGCTTTGGGCAGCGAACCTTCCGCGGACGAATCGTGGCTGTCTCGCAACAGGCTGCTCAATAGCGGCGTGAGCTCAATGTCGTCGGCTGCAGGAGACGGCTCTTCTTCATTTCGATAGAAATCTCCCATCAATTGTTCCGAGGCACACGATTGGTTGACATGCGGTTGGCATGCGTTCGTGACTTCGCGAGGCTCTTCGTAGAGAGAGCCGTTTGTGTTGGAGGGGGCTTCATTAGCTGAGCAGCAACGGGCCTCTTCCAATTCGATCTGGAACGCAGCAATCCGGCTTGTGAGGTCGGCCACCTGCATCGCTAACTCATGGCGTTCAACCTGCCAGGCTTCTTGTGTTTCACGAGCCTCTAGAATTCGGCCCTCCGCATCTGCGAGCGAGGCTTCCAGCGATTGAATACGAGCGCGAGCTTCATCCACTTCGCTCAATTGTTGTTCAGCAGCTTCGGTGTTTGCCTGGGCACTTTCGAGTTGAATCCGTAATTCGCTTAGCTCTTGAGCCAACGATGTTTTGTCACAAGCAATTTGCTGGTGTGATTCGATCAACTCGGCCAGGCGTCGATCTAGCGCGAGGCGGGTTTCGTCGGCCGTTTGTCGCTCCGTGGTGAGAGACGCCAACTTGACCTGGAGATCGGCAATTTCGCGAGTTGATTTATCCAACTCGGCGTTTAGAGCCGCTTGAGCTTTTTCCAGATCGACGCCACTACGATCACGATCTTCGAGTTCCGAAAGTTGCAGCAGCGCTCGGTACAATTCCGAGGAGGCATTTTCTCGCTCCGCGACTGCCTCCTTCAACTCCGATTTCAACTGTGGCAGGTGCGATGCTTCGGACCGGAGCCGTTCGCATTCGGCGCGCAATTCATTGCATTCTGCGGTGATGCGATCGAGTTCCGCCGTATCTTCGTGTGAGGCAAGTTGGCGGAGGCCCTCGATTTCGATCGTAAGCTGTTCGTTATGCGTAGCAAGCTGGGCTCGCTCGTGGGTTACCTCGCTGAGCTTGTCGGCCGCGTCTTTTAGTTGCGCGATGTACTCGGCACAATCTGCTTCAAGCCGTTCGATTTGAAGTGTGAGTGAAGACTCGTTGCGAGCACGCGATTCGGCATCGTGCCTCGCCTCGTCGCTTAGCTGCTTTGTAGTTTCGGCTTGCTGCTGATAGGCAGCGACTTGGTTGACAAGCTCGGCATCACGCTGGCGAAGTGCTTCGCACTCGAGCTGAAGGGTTTCGGGAGCTTGGGAATCAATAACCGGCTTTTCCGCCAACTCACTGCGGAGCAATTCTATTTGGTTTTGTAGCGATTCGTGCTCGCGATGAAGTCGCCGTGCTAACCGGAGCAAACGTCGGGAGCGCTCCCGAGCAATCTCACGGCCTTGCTGCAGGTGTTCAAATTCGCCCGTCGGCTGGGGTTGCGGTAGCGTAAAACTCGCAGGCAAGATTGGCAACACAGGGAGTTGAGAGGACTTCCCTGCCATCGCCATCTCGCCAACCGCGGAATTCTCTTGCCGGGACGTGTTTGGCGAAAGTGACAAGGGCTTGTCGCCAACGATGCTAAGGTTGGCCGGGCCGACTTGGATGCAATCGTCGGTTTGAAGTGTGGCCTCGTCGATCGGCAAACCATTGAGAACTGTTTCGCCAGCCCAACGGCGGACGACGGTCCCGTTTGCTTGGTGAATAATCAGGCAATGAAGCGGTTGGACGCCTGGCCGGGGAATGCGGATGTCGCAGCGAGGGCTAGAGCCGACAGTATTTTTTCCCGATTTGAGGTCGAGCGTCAGCCCGTCGAAACGCAGGCGCAGCGAGGGCGTTTCGCCGGTAGACTGCGTCGGAGCGTTTTTTTGTCGATCGAGCGTAAACATGGCTCTCAGTTCGAAGTGTGGATTGCCAGCCAACGGCCTACTGCATGCAGCAGAAGCCGCGGCGGATGAAGCTTTTCCGATACCAAGGTTTAGGTCGTGCATCAGGCGTGGTCAAAAATCGGCCTGCTTGCACGAGATGCCAGGAGGTGGGGATATTCCTGAAACTTCGACTGGCCGACCTGCAACGAACGTGACGATTACCGATAGGCGCTCGTGGATTTTTGTGGCCACGGGTCGTCGTAAATGGGCAGGTTTAGCAAGGTGTCTTATTGGCACGGGCCTGCGGGGCTGGCGACGATTGCGGGGTCACGAGGGGAAAAAGGCCTGTTTTTGGCTCAATTTGGGCTGAAAAGGTCGCCGAAAGCATTTTTCGCCTGGAATCCGACAGAATGTTGTTCGAGCTAGCGACCCACCGGGCCGCACGTGCGTACTATAGTTACGTTGCAGACTGACCTACCACGACCTACAGACGTGGTGCGAAGTGCAACTGCCGCGTGAACGGCATATCGATTGCTGCCGTTCGGTCGTCGGCATTCGTATGGGAATTTACAGAGAAGCGTGGGGGGCGATCGAGTCGCAAGGAGCGAGTCGACGATCGCCGCCCGCAACGCAGGGGTGAAAACACGATGACACGCAAAGACTCGATCGAGAAGATGCGCGAACTACTGGTTACTCGTCGCAATGCGTTGCGAAAGGCCTTGGCTGGCGACTTAAGCCTGCTGATGCAGCTTCGCGAGCAGACGGGTGGCGATGTCGTCGACGAGGCGTTAGACGCTGCCCAGGACGAAATCAGCTCGCAGCTTGCCGAAGTGGAAAGCCGCGAACTGGCCAACATCGAACGAGCGCTCGTTCGGATGCGTAATGGCAACTATGGCGAATGTGAAGGTTGTGGTGAGCGGATTCCTTTGGCGCGGCTTAACGCCCTGCCCTACGCTACCAGTTGTATTGAATGTCAACGGGCGGCAGAGCTTAACGGCGGGCATGGGGGCCACGGGAGCGATTGGAGTCGCGTGCTGGACACCGGATTCTCGGATGTCGATGTGTCCTTCAGCGATTTGGAAACACAATAGCCGAGGTTTCTTCCGTTCAGCCCGGTATAAGGTATAATTAAGCCCGGTGGCGATCGTGACGATCGCCACCGGGCTTTTTTCGTTGGATAACGCAATAATGGCCACTCCCATGCTTTTCAAAACAGGTCGCGGGCAGTGTGTTTTGCTTGCCGCTGTCGTTCTTGGCACTGCGGCATCTCCCGTTTGGGCTCAGGTATCGGATCTCGCTACGGCGGCCCCGGTGCTCAAGAGCCCCGGCGTCATGCAGACTTCCGGCGCGTCCAACGCGCGAGAAGCTGAGTATGCTTCCCTGGCACGCGACGTGGAGAACCTCGACCGCGAGTTCAGCTTGGTCAAGCGAGTCGTGAAGCTCGTGACGCCGGCTGTGGTGCATATCGAGTCGCGACCGAATGAAAAGTTCAAAGGCCTGCTGAATGTGGAAGAGGCTGGCTCGGGTGTGGTAGTGCAGTTCAACTCGAAACATTACGTGCTGACAAACCGACACGTGATTCGTCACTCGTCGCCAGAGCGTATCGAAGTGCATTTAGCAGACGGCCGAGTCTATAACCCGGTTCGCATTTGGAGCGACAGGGAAACCGATGTCGCCGCACTCGCGTTGGATGCCCCGAACCTTTCGGCAGCACGATTGGGCGACAGCGACATCCTTGAGATCGGCGACTTCGTACTGGCGGTCGGCAGCCCCTTCGGACTAAGCCAAAGTGTGACTCGCGGCATTGTAAGCGCCAAAGGCCGACACAATTTGGACCTGGGCGATGACGACTTGAAGTGGCAAAACTTCATCCAGACCGACGCGGCAATCAACCCGGGCAACAGCGGCGGTCCGCTCGTGAATTTGCGAGGCGAGGTCGTGGGCTTGAACACCGCGATTGCCAGCGCTTCGGGCGGCAACGAAGGGATCGGCTTCTCGATCCCTATCAACATCGTGGCTCGAATCGCGCGAGCCTTAGTTGAAGATCACCAAGTGCCACGTGGCTTTTTAGGCGTGAAGCTCGATATCAATTTCAATAAACAGCGCGCCCAGGCTTTGGGCCTTACGCGTCTGGTTGGAACCCGGGTTTCGCAAATCGAACCTAGCTCGCCAGCCGAGAAAGCAAATCTGCAGATCAACGACGTGATTCTCGAATTCAACGGCGTTCGTATCGAGCAAGACATGCACCTGATCAGCTTGGTGAAGCTGACCGAGATCGGCCGCAAGGTACCAATCACGGTTCTACGCGATGGCAAGCTGATGCAAATGGAAGTCGAAATCGGTAACGCGGCCGGCATTCTAACGGCTCAGCAGTAGACTCGGTTTCGCACGCTAAGCGACACAAGTCAGGCCGCGGAGGATGCATTCGGTTACCTTCTTAGTGTCCATATCGACGGCAACGTCCATATTTGGCTGACTATCCGGCTGATGCCGGCGATCGAACACGGTCGCCCCATAGGTAAGCATTCCTTCGGTCTCGACATCGCCGTACATTCGTTCGACCGTGAAGAACTCCGGCCGCATGGCCGCGACTACAGCCACGGTATCGTGCAAGTGGATTCCCTCCATGCCAAGCTGCTGACGATAAGCCCGGAATGCCCCAGGCAGCAGTTTGCGCAGAAGTTCGCCGGTGGCTGAATCGCCGTTGGGCAACTTTTCCAAAAGGTCGAGATTGAGCGTAACCCGATTGGTGATATCCAGCGGGATGACTGTTTTCGTGATTTGAGAATGGAACACAGTGCGGGCCGCCAGGGCATCGCTATACATGTTGAACTCGGCGGCGGCTGTGACGTTGCCGGGCGCACCAAGGGTTCCCCCCAGAATAATCAGGTGTCCTACAAGCGACGCCAGATCGGGCTGCTGTTGCAGCGCGGCGGCGATGTTCGAAAGCGGGCCCGTGGCGACGATCGTTACCTCGCCTGGGGCCGTACGAACTTCGTCGCAAATGACTTTGACAGACAGATGCTGATGATGGCGACGGGCGACGTCGAAATGGGTACCGCATAAGCCGTTCGTGCCGTAAAGATGGGGACCGTCGCGGCGGATGAGCTGCTCGGGGCTGGCTGTGCCTAATCGGGGCCAGCGAGGCGGATCGAGCTGCTCGACGATAGCCTGCACATTCAGCGTTGCCTGGTCGGGAGTAACGACACCGGCGGTTGCCGTAACGGCCACGACTTCGAGCGAGGGTTCGCCGAGGGCAATGCACAAAGCGGCGGCATCCTCGATGCCCGGGTCCACGTCCAGGATTACTTTTCTGGCCATTTGCTAATAAGGCCTCCACGCCCAAGTGCTGAGAGATTGCCGTTCCTTCGCCGCATATTCTAGGGACGCGGCGGGCGATCCTCAAGAGAATTCCGGTAAACGGGCCTTAGACTACGGCAGGCCGCATTGGGAAGTTACGTGGTCCATCATAGGTGTGTCCGGCATCCAGAACGAGCGTACCGAAGGAGACTCCCCTCAGGCGGGGCGGAGGACCGCCCGGCTCGCTTGGCTCATTACATGGATGGTTGGGGGAAGCGGCTTTCGACTGTTACAATTCAAAGTATGTCCCAAGAAATAGCTAGTACGCTCGGTCGGGTATCCGGTGGCGGCAATCTGTCGTTCGATGAAATGAGCGATGCGATCGACGCTATCATGTCTGGCAAGTGGTCAGAAGAAGAGATTGGCTTGCTTCTCGTCGCTCTGGCGGCCAAAGGAGAAACGGTCGACGAAGTGGCCGGGGCGGCAGCAGCGATGAGGCGGCACATGACGCCAATTCGCAGCCGGCACACAGGAGTACTCGACACGTGCGGCACGGGCGGTGGCGGGTCGAAAATGTTTAACGTGAGCACCACGGCGGCCATCGTGGCGGCCGCGGCCGGGGTGCCGGTGGCTAAACACGGCAATCGCAGCATCACGAGCCGAAGCGGATCGGCAGACGTGCTGGCCGAGTTGGGCGTGAATATCGACGCTTCGATCGCCCAGGTTGAAGCCTGCCTCGAGGAGCTTGGCATTTGCTTCTGCTTTGCCCCGCTGATGCACCCCTCGATGCGGCACGTGGCGGCTGTGCGGAAACGTCTTGGCATCCGCACGATCTTCAACATTCTCGGCCCGCTCGTGAACCCTGCGGGCGCGAGCTACCAATTGCTCGGCGCGGGGCTGCCCGAGTTGCGGCCCTTGCTGGCCGGGGCCATCGCACGGCTCGGAACACGCCGAACATTGATCGTATCTGGCGACGATGGGCTGGGTGATGTCACGCTCGCCACCACGACTCGGGTTAGCGAGGTAGAATGCAACCCGGGCTATTCAGCGAGCGTAACCAAAGAGTTTGTGTGGACCCCGGAAGACTTTGGGATTCTGTTACGGCCGCTGGATGGCTCTTCTGTAGAATCACCTGCGGAAAGCGCGGGCATCATTCGCCGTATTTTGTGCGGCGAGCGCGGGGCGGCTCGCGACCTGGTGATTTTGAACGCGGCTGCCGGTCTGATCGCGGCAGAGCGTGCGACCAATCCGCGTGACGCGGCGGCTCGTGCATCGGACGCAATTGATAGCGGCGCTGCCAGCACTTTGCTCGACCGGTTGATCGAGGTGTCACACGGCGAGGTATAGAAACCTCGGCATTTCAAGTAGCCAGCACCGGCAGCAGTGCATTGCTAGCGGGCACTTTACGCTCTGGCAATTTCGGATTAAGCCGCTGAGAACGGTTGTGCCGAGAGTTAGTTACACGGACCCCGCAGTCCACCCGCCTACTCGCTCGACTTCAGCCTCGAGCGTCCCGCAACTCTCCTGCCCAGATTTTCCACATGCAGCGTACCCACGCTTTTGTTGTCGTATTGCGCCGGGCGTTCGCAACGCTCGTCGCCATCTGCGTCATCATCGGTGCGGCTCGTTTGGTGCATGCCGCTGAACTTGAACTTGGTGAAGAGAATCCGCCTCCCTCGGTGGAACTCGAGCCTTGGCAACTGGAAACCGAATCGGTCGGCGTTTCGATTGCCGACGAACGATTGCCCGCGCTGAGCCCCGAAGACGAAGAGTTCCTGGATAGCCCCTTACTTATGGAAGAGTACGTCGGTACCGGCTACCAATGGCGCTGGCTGCCCGAAGGTTTGATTTATCATTCGTATTGGGCAGGCGTTCATGAACCACGGCTTGGCATCACGATGTTTCAGGAATTAAGCGATAGCCGATTCCTGTGGGATGCCACGCTGGGAGGTCGTGTCGGCATGCTGCAGTATGGCAACGGCGATCCGTATTCGCCGGCAGGATTTCAAATCGACTTCTACGGTGCCGCCATCGCGCGGCTCGATACGGAGAATCGTCAAGACCTGGACTCGACCGACTACGTGTTCGGCTTGCCTTTTACTTGGGGCGATGAGCGTTTGCAGTTCAAAACAGGCTACGCCCACATCAGTTCGCACCTGGGCGACGAGTATGCCATCAGCCACCCGGGCTCGCTCAACGATCGCATCAATTACGTTCGCGACTCATGGCAGTTCGGCGTGTCGTATTACTCGATCCCCGCACTGCGCACGTATGGCGAAATCGATTGGGCGTTCCACCGTAGCGGCGGTGCCCGGCCATTGGCATTGCAATTCGGCGCTGAACTTTCCCGGCCAGGCCCGACTAACGGGCGTTTTTCCCCGTTTCTGGCCACAAACGCACGGCTTCGCCAAGAACACGATTTTGGCGGCGACATTACTTTCCAAGCGGGCTGGTTGCGACGTAACATGCTTGACCAAACGTTACGGTTCGGCTTGCACCTCTACAGCGGTAAATCGTCGCAGTCGCAGTTCTTTACGAACTCGGAACAGCAAGTGGGTATCGGACTGTGGTATGACTTCTAGCGCGGTAATCGTTGATTTTAACGCGGCGACACCGAACTGTTGATTCTTAAGCGAGCCGGGGCGTCCTCGCCCCCGACAGGGCGTGGACCACCCGGCTCGCTTCAAGATTAGGCCAACGCAGCCTATCCGGAAGCCATGAAATCAGCCACCGATCGGGTCGAGTTGGGTATAATTGCGAAGCTTTCGCAGGTTCCCGACTAGCTCCGTTACGACAAACTCATGGCCAACCGCAAATCGCTTGGCGGTGTGATTCACACCTACCAGCGCTACGACCCGGCAAAATTTCCGAGCCCCACTCAGCCGCCGCCCGATGTGGTCTCGTCCGCATTCGAGCACATGCTCATGTTCGGCGAGCATCGGCAACTTACCGAGGAAGAGCTTGCCCAGGCAATCAGGTTGGATCCGAGCCAGATTGCCGGCCTTGGACCGAGTATCGACGCTTTGATCGCAATGCTGGAGGAGCGGAAGCGCAAGATACTGGCCAAGTACGAAACTAAAGCGGTTCGCCACCGGGCCGCACAAGCGTTTAACGAGCAGGCAGCCGAAACCAAGGTACCGCGCAAGTTCCGCGACCGCTTTTACCAGGCGGTGAAGACAGAACAAATTCGCGACCTCGAACGGCTGTGGTACGCCTCGGGCGACGACCAGTCGCGATGGGCCGGAGCGCTGGTGAACGCCATCGAACGACTGGGAGAAAAATACCAGGTCGATGAGCTGGCGGCCAAATACGAATTTACCGGCAACGAAGCGATGAGCGTGCCGCAAGCGCTGGCCATCAAGGAAGAACTCGAAAAGATCGACGAGTTATTGAAACAACTCGAAGAAGCTCGCAAGAATGCTCAGATCGGCATCATCGACATGGATTTGCTGTCGGAGTTTGCCGAGCCAGGCGATATCGATCAGCTCGGCGCTCTGCAGCAACAAGTTCAAGACTACCTGCGCGAATTGGCAGAACAGCAGGGACTTGAACAACGCCAAGGCAGTTTCCGCCTGACGCCGAAAGCGTATCGCTTGTTTCAAAGCAAGCTGTTGGAGAAGTTATTTCGCGACTTGCAGCCTTCAAAAACGGGTCGGCATCAAGGACCGGTGGTTGGCGAGGGAGCCGTTGAGTTACAAACGACGAAAGATTATGAGTTCGGCGACTCGATTACAAATCTCGATATTCCTGGCACCTTCATCAATGCCTTGGTACGTCGCGGGCCGGGGCTACCGGTGAAGTTTCACGCCGACGACTTGCAGATCCACCGAACTCGTAACACGCCCAAATGTGCTACGTGCGTATTGATGGATATGAGCGGCTCGATGCGCTACGATGGACAGTACATCAACGTAAAGCGCATGGGACTGGCGCTCGAAGGGCTGATTCGCAGTGAATACCCGGGCGATTGGCTGCGGTTCATCGAGATGTATTCGTTTGCCAAGCTCGTCGAACCAGGGCGGATCGTGAATCTCATGCCCAAGCCGGTGACACTCTACGACCCGGTCGTGCGTTTGCGTGCCGACATGAGCCGCGACGACATCAGCGAGCACCAAATACCGCCGCACTTTACGAACATTCAACATGCGTTGTCGCTGTCGCGGCGACTCTTGGCCAATGTCGATACGCCCAACAAGCAAATCATTCTGATTACCGACGGGCTGCCGACAGCTCACTTCGACGGCCAGATGCTGTATCTACTCTACCCGCCCGACCCGCGTACCGAAGAGGCCACGATGCGGGAAGGCATGGCCTGCAAACGGGAAGGCATCACGATCAACCTATTTCTGCTGCCCAGTTGGTCGCAGACCGAGGAAGACGTGCGGTTCGCGTTCCGACTGGCGGAATCGACCTCGGGACGAGTATTTTTCACGAGCGGCCGCGATTTGGACAGGTACGTCATTTGGGACTACCTGAGCCGGCGTCGGGAATTGGTGACGGGGTAAGGCACCTCTCTTATTGAAAGCATGCTGTAGGAGGCTCTTTGAGGCCGATTACGGTTACTATTTGAGAGCGGAATGAGGGTGTCGGAGACGTTTGCAATCAGGCCTCATTCCGCGAGGCGAGTGGCTACAATGGCCGGCAAAGTCTCGCGATCTGGAAAATCTTGCCTCACTTACCGGGTCGAACCTTAACGGGTGAAGCGGCTATAATGCCGCCACGCAGTTTTGTCGGCGGAAAGCTCTACCGACGTAATATGCGTCGTGCAAATTGTGCGGCCTATTCGGCCGATGACGAAAGAGGAGGGACTCTACCCGGCCGGTGCTTGTGGATGCGACTTGCTCCCTGGCAGCGGAATTCGGCCTGAGCGTCGTTGATTGTTGAACGCGATCAGTCCGGGGTCAAAGCAGCCCACCATTTCTGGAGAGCAAAGTTGAGTATCCATCTACGAGTCGGCCACGCTTCGCTAACCTGCCTCTTGCTGTTTGCCGTGAGTGCGGTGGCGGGGCCCCCGAGCGACACGCTGTTGCCGAACACAACCAAGGGTTACGTTTCGGTAGCTCATCCGGGCGAATTCAAAGATCGCTGGCTCAAAACCCAATGGGGTCAGTTGGCAAACGACGAGGTGATGCAACCGTTCGTCGATGATTTGAAAAAGCAAATCCAAGACGAGTACAGCGTCGTCGAAGATAAGCTCGGATTCACTTTTGAAGAACTCGACGGGGTTTCCAGCGGCGAGTTGAGCCTTTCCATCATCGAAGGCAAGGGTCGCGACGCGGCTCTGGCTGTCACGATCGATATTACCGGCCACAAACAACAGGCCGACCAGTTGTTGGCAGGCATCGAGAAACGCTTTGCGGGTCGCGGAGGAAAGAAGCAAACAGCCGAAGTAGGCGGCACCACCGTGCAGATATTCACGATCCCCACGGATGTTAAAGACAAGCCTCAAACAACCGTTTACTTCGTGCAAGACGATCTATTGTGCGGTGTGGACGATCGTGAATTGGCCGAGGCGATTCTGAAGCGATTCCCAGGCAACGCCAAAGACAACCTAGCCTCTGTGGCCGCGTACCAGGCAGTGATGCAGCAATGCGCGAAAGAAGCCAAAGAGCTTAAACCCGAAGCCCGCTGGTTCGTGGAACCGTTCGGGCTTGTTTATGCGGCTCGTTCGTTGGAAAAGAATAAGCGCCCACCAAGCCGCGATCAGGACTTCGTGAAAATTCTCCAGAACACAGGGTTTGATGCTGTAAAAGGCATCGGTGGCTATGTGAACCAATTAGTCGACGAGCAAGTCGAATTCATGCACCGAACTTGTGCTTACGCCCCCGCGGTCGATCCTAAAGACCCGCTACGCTGGACCAAATCGATGCGGATGCTTCAGTTGCCCAACGTGGCGGCTTTCGAGCCGCAATCGTTCGTGCCTCGCAACTCAGCCGGCTACCGCACGATCTCGCTGAACGTGGCCGATGCGTTCGACAACATCGGGCCGTTGGTGAACGCTCTCAAAGAGCACGAAGATGCTTGGGAAAACTCGCTTGACGGCTGGAAGAACGACCCTTTCGGCCCCAAGGTCGATGTACGCAACGAGATCATCGCGCACCTTGGTAATCGGATCACCCTGTTTACCAATTACGACGTTCCTGTTTCCACCGAGAGCGAGCGTTCGCTCATTGCGATAGACACGACCAACGAAAAGGCCTTGGCAGAATCGCTCCGCAAGTGGATGGATCGCGAGCCGGATGTGCAACGCCGCGAGATCGGTCAGTATGTTGTTTGGGAACGTGTGCCGCCGACGATCGACGAAGAATTAGGGAATGATATCCCCGGCTTCACTCCGCTTGGTGGCACCGATGCAGGCGGCAAGGGCGATAAAGATGGCGAGGCTGTGTTGCCAAACTCCGCGATAACCGTCGCGTTCGGGCACTTGATGATGGCGTCGGACATCAACTATCTGGCCGATATTCTGCAAGGCTTCGGCCAACGCGATCGGCTAGCCAGCAGCGCCGATTACAAGCAAGTCGTGGGCGTGTTGGATAAGCACATGTCAGGCGAACGTAGTGTGTTGGAATTCGGCCGTAGCGACGAAGAATTGCGGCCGATCTTCGAACTCGTGCGGCAGAACCGCATGCCCGAATCGAAGTCGATCTTGGGCAAGATTCTCAACCGAATCCTCACCACGGAAAAAGAACGCGAGGGCGGCGTGCTGCGTAAGCAAACGATCGACGGCGGCAGCCTTCCGAACTTCGAAGCGGTGCGACGCTACTTCGGCCCCCACGGCGGCCTCATTCGCAGTAATCCGGATGGTTGGGTCATGACCGGCGTGGTGTTGAATACGGAGGCACCGTAGCGGAGGGGCGAGAGGGGAGAGTCGAGAGCGAGCGAAGTAACTGGCGTTACATTATTGGTCCACCGTCAATCAGCGGTTCCACGAGCGCGGCCATCCGTTGTCGTCAAGCGTGCCCAGAACGGGTGCTGGCGATCGGCCCTGGTTCTGGCGTCTTCCAGCAACACATTCAGGTCGGGCTTCACAAAACGATCACGAGGCGAGATCGTACGATTGTTGACCTCAACGACAAGCGGTTGCTGAAAGTCGACTAATTCAGGCGAAAGCCAGATCGTGGCTTTTTCGACACGCGCCGTGGCCGATACTCGGTTGTTGGCAAGCAGCTTGCCGTCGATCGTGAAGGGCCGCGTATTGCGAGCGGGCGGCCAGCTTGAAGGCGCTACCATCGACTTCTCGGGCAGCCCCTCGGCTTCGAGCCACCATATGAAATTGTCCCAAGGACGCATGGTGACGTATTTGATTTCTTTCGGAATTTTGCGCCGCCGTTCGGCCATCCAATCGAACAGGCGTTGAATTTCATCGCCGAACGGTTCGTAACCACGCCCCAAGTATTCGACCACGGTGATGTCCGTTTTGGGCTCCATATAGCGGTCGATTTCACGCGCGTTGCGGCTCATTTTGTCGCCATCGAGCTCGCCACCCACGATATACCAAGGCACGTACTTCGCGTTGTCCGCATAGCGCCCCACATAACGGCTGGCCACCGCACACACCGGGATCACGCCAGCCCACACATCGGGGTGTGCAATCGCGATATCCCACACCGCGTCGCCTCCGACGCCATGGCCGGTGAGATAGACACGGTCGGTATCCACGGCAAATCGCCGACACGCATCGCGCACCGCTCCGAGCACGGCATGGTGCTCCCGAGCCGAGTATTCGTAACGACGCTGCTCGGGTTGCTGCCAATCGACTGCAATGACGATGTACCCGTGCCGCGTGGCCTGGCCAAGTCGCTCGCCATTACGTGCGGGATTGGCTGGCCCCGACCAAAAATCGAGCATTTGCTCGGCCGACACGCCGATGTCGGCTAATGCAACGAGCGTCGGATAGTGGCGTAACGGGTCGTACTCGGGCGGCAGTTGAATCACGTAGCGAAAATCGGGTTCATTCTCGAGCCCCGGCAAAGTGAATTCGTACTGGCCCGGTCCACGCAGCGTCTCTTTCGGCGTGTCGTTCGGCGGCTTCATGAGCTTCAGCATTTGCGCAACCCGCTCGACACTTGCGCCTTCCATATCGTGCAACTCTGCGCCAATGGCATCGCGCTGCTGTGCAACGGGTTCTTGAAGGTATGTGCGAACTAAGTCGCGAATGCTCGCCAGCGAGACGGCCACCTGAAAGTTGTCGGTGGCATAGCTAGCGCCAACGAGCCAACCGCTGATGGCAAGCGCCACTTTTTGCTCGGGCGTCATTGAAGCGTCGTCGAGAAGCCGCTGGAACGACGCCAACCGTTTAACGGTGTCTTCGTTGGTTTCGGCTGCGATTTCCTTGGCAAAATCCTCGGCCAGTTTCCGACCGTTCGGATCGGCGATCTTAGCCACCTCGGCGTTGAGCTGGTCAATCAACCCTTTGCGGCGTGCATCTTCAGCGGTATAGCTGTCCAGCATCTCGCGCACTTCTTGGAGCGTTTCACCCGACACGCCTTCAGTCGGGAAATTGTCGAGCAGGAACCGCGATCGCTGATGCTGGCCCGCGGCACCGCGCAGCTTGAGTTCCTTCAAGATCACCTTTGCGCCTAGCTGACGAAGCTGTTGAATCTCCTTCTCCAAGTCCTTCCGCTCCGGAAAATCTTTGACAATTTGCTCGAGCTCGTTGCCCGCATCGCGATATCGCTCGCTTTGCAAGTAGAGCGAAACCACTTGAAGCCTAGCATCGAGATCATCGCGTTTGATGGAATTGACCAGGATGCGGCTAAGCGTTTCGCGGGGAATGCTGCTCGTGGCAAGTCGCATGTCCCAAACGATGGGGCGAGTACCGCCCATCAGCCCCTCGACTTTCGTGTAGAGGGGCGTGATTTGGGTTATGCCTTGGACCACAGCCAACGGCCCGTCGCTGGTTTGCATTTCGTAAATGCGACGGCCAAACTCGTCGAACGGATCGACGCGAGTTGCCGCGCCAATGCGCCCCACTGCTCCGCCCCGCTCGGCCACTTGCTGCCAAATGTTGATCTTTACATCGCGACTATTGTCTTGATCCAACACCTCGCGAAGTTGCGAGTTGTGGATGAATGTGCGGCGCAGGCCATCGTCCACGACGATCAGCGGTGTGAGTGCGACTTCGCCGGCCCTGGCTTTCGGCGAAAGCGGGCTCTCGGCCACACTGCTGATTTCCGCATAGCGGCCGCTAAGCGTGCGGCCATCCTTGAGCAACAACGTGGCGGCCCACGTGGGGCCGGGGGCAACGGAAATCGCAACGGTTGATGCCGCGTAAAAGCAAGCCAACAGACAAAATCGAGAAAAGACGCGTTTAAGCACGAACTGGCCTCGGCGGGCATGGGTCGGAATTCTAGTCCCCCAAGTTCCATTCTCATCGAGCGTGGAACCGGGTCAATTCGCAGGAGAAAAACAAGGAGCACACGGGTAGGCAACTGCTCGGACAATAACGATTATTCGGGGCAATAAGTCCCCCGTTGGCTAAAAAGCGTTTCCGACTGTCTCCATGACATGCCGGGGGCTCCGGCCACGCATTGACACTCCCGCACACGTGGGCGACAACGGAAACCTGTCGTCTCATCCGCTGGCGGCCGACGATTTATTCCCTTCTACATCAAAAACTGCCTGGTCCATGCCCCACGATATTTACGAAAACCCGCTAATCTCCCGCTATGCTTCACGCGAAATGGCCACCCTTTGGGGTGACCAGCGCAAATTCAGCACTTGGCGGCGACTATGGGTGGCGCTGGCCGAGGCCGAGGCGGAACTTGGTTTGCCTGTTACGAAAGAGCAAATCGGGGAACTGCGGAGCCACCTGGACGACATCGACTTTGCCGTGGCGGCCGACTACGAGCGAAAATTGCGGCACGACGTGATGGCCCACGTCCACACGTACGGCGATGTGTGCCCCAATGCCCGGCCGATCATCCACCTTGGTGCCACCAGTTGCTATGTGACCGACAATACCGATTTGATTCTCATCCGCGAAGCCTTGCAGATGGTGGCGGCCCGCCTGGCCAGTGTGATCGTGGCACTGGGAAACTTCGCCCGCGACTACCGCGACCTGCCGACGCTTGGTTTCACGCATCTGCAACCGGCACAGCCAACAACCGTCGGCCGCAGGGCTTGTCTGTGGGCTTACGACCTGGCGCTCGATTTGGCCGAGGTTGAACACCGCATCGCAATGCTGAAAGCTCGTAGCGTAAAAGGCACGACCGGAACCCAGGCCAGTTTTTTGGAGTTATTCGACGGCGATCACACCAAGGTGCGGGAACTCGAACGCCGCGTGGCGGAAAAAATCGGTTTTGATTCCACCTACGCGGTAACTGGCCAAACCTACTCGCGTAAGGTCGATGCCCAAGTGCTCGACGTGCTGGGCGGCATCGCGGCAAGTGCTCATAAAGCAGCCACGGATTTGCGGATTCTGGCTCATCGCAAGGAAATCGAAGAACCGTTCGAGAAGGACCAAATCGGCTCCTCGGCCATGGCTTACAAGCGAAACCCCATGCGTAGCGAGCGGATTTGTGCCTTGGCACGCTTCGCGATGAGCCTGCCCGCTAACGCAGCGGAAACCCATGCAACGCAGTGGATGGAACGCACCCTCGACGACAGCGCCAACCGCCGGCTGGTGATTCCGCAGGCGTTCCTGGCCGTTGATGCGATTTTAATCCTGTACCAGAACGTAGCCAGTGGGTTGGCCGTTTACCCGCAAGTCATCGCCAAGCATCTGCGAGAAGAACTGCCTTTTATGGCGACAGAAAACATCCTCATGGAAGCCGTGGCGGCAGGTGGCGACCGGCAGGAATTGCACGAGCTTATCCGCCAACACAGCCAGGCAGCCGCTGCCGTGGTGAAACAAGAAGGCGGATCGAACGACCTCATGGCCAGGCTTAAGGCAGACCCGGCATTCGCTGGAACCGACGTCGACGCCGCGATCGATGCCTCGAAACTCACCGGTCGCAGCAAAGAACAAGTCGACGAATTCCTGGCGGAAATTGTAGAGCCAATCAAAGCGCGATACGGCGATAAACCTCAGAGCGAAGAGCTACGGGTCTGACAATACTCTCAAGCTAAAAGCTAAGGAACTCTAACAAAACCGGCGGGGACTGTCCCGATTTTGCGGAGTCTTCGCAGCAAAATGGGACTGTCTCCCTCTCTCAGACGGTTTTGTTAGAGTTCCTAAATCAGATCCAGCGGCGACTGGCGGCGATGGCGCTTGCGGCTGCAATCGTTGCAAACGCCTGTGATGATAAGCCGATGACCCGTCACGCGAAAATTATGCTCGCGGGCAACGGCATCGCGTAGTGCCTGCAGTTCATCGCTGCTGAACTCGATGAGCTTGTCGCACATCTGGCAGTAAAGATGATCGTGCTGCGGATAACCGTAATCGTGCTCGTACACGGCCCGACCGCTCAGCGTCATTTTTCTCAGCAGCCCGGCTTCCACCAACTCGTTGAGCGTGCGGTAAACCGTGGGACGGCTGATTTTGTCGCCCCCGGGTCGCCGGCCCAGGCTATCTAAAAGCTCGTCGGCATCGAAATGGTCGTGCCGCTCGAAAATGTAATCGACCAATGCCCGGCGCTGCTGAGTAATCCGCTTCCCGCGACTTTGCAGGTATTCATCGAATCGCTCGCGAGGCGAACTCGAAACCTGAACTTCGCCGAGTGAATAAGCGTTGGACATGGGGAAATCGAAGAAGCCACGACACGTCGCAGCCAGCTTATTGAGACTGAAGAAAACGCCACGATTTGCCAGAACTACCGCAAGAATTCGCAGTTACGACAAAACGGCAAATGCTTATTGATTCTAAAGCGGCGTGCGAAGGGAGACAAGATGCTGCCCTTGCAGCCCCAGCCCCAAAGCCCGCAGACGCTCAAACGAGGCTTTTTAAGTGCCTATTACTGCCCCGAACAGGAGACTTAAAGAACTAAACCGCCGCCCGGTTTGGGCTAACGGCCCTTTGCTAAAGGCTAAGCAAGCTCGTCCAGCAAGCGCGACAACGCGGCATCCATCTTTGCCGGGGTATCGTAGGTGCCCGCGGCGATTTGAGCACGAATGTTGTCTACCAAATCCTGGCGCACGCCGTTCACCTCATTAGCCATCGAAGCGGCTTCGGCGGCTGCCGAAATATCGAGCCGATCCACAGCCTGATTAGCAGAGGCGTTTTGCGACGCATTGCTGCGATAGGTGTTGTGCGGAGCGTTGACTCCGTGAGCGCCGTGAACGTGCGATGTACCGTGAATATGCATAATTTGGGGCTCCCGCTGCGGGATTTCTACGATAAGTGTTTTAGTCTATCTACGGAGGGAAAATGCCTCGTTCAATTGCCGTTTCAAATTAGATCCTGCGGCAATTTCTCGCGAATGCGAGCGTGAGAACAATCTCAAAATCGTCTCGCTTGCTCGCTGGATTTCAACAATTTCAAACTCCGTGGGGTCAACCGCAACGCATCGCCTGTAGGGTGTGTAGCGATGGTTTGCAAGCCACGAGGGTCAACTATTGAAACTGTTCGCTACAGCCAATTTGCGAAGCCTCGCGAACTTGGCCCCCGCTGCGAATGTTGCCGAAAAACAACCCCTACGCAACGTTGGCCTGCTCCAATTACGCAGCCTGTAGTACTGGAGTTTAGCCAGCACCTGCAGCTCGTGGCAGGAAATTAGTGGATTCGAGAAGATGGGTCAACCCGGCTGCCATCGATGGCCGAATGGGACCGATTTTGCTTCGCCTCGGTTATCCCAATCCCCCCTATTTCAGCAACCAATGCAGCCATCTCGCTCCGCGAGATGAGGCTTAACTCGCGACGGCCGCGAAATGGCCCTGTTTTCGTGGCTACCCCCACCAACAGAATTCACGAAACCTTCGCCCCCCAGGGACGTTTGGTAAACTGAAAACCTAGTACCCAGGATATTCGATCATGAGCCATCCCTTTCGTCTGACCTCGTATTCCTTGTGCTTGCTGCTGGCCACAGCCGTCTCCGCATCCGTGGCCGATGACACCGCCCCGGCCGGAACCGAGGAGCTATTTCGCAAGCTCGACACCGACGGCAACGGGAGCGTGCAACGTCGCGAAGTACCCGCCGACAATCGCGCCCTGTTCGATCGCTTGCTGCGCAAAGCCGATGGAGACGGCAACGGCGCGTTATCGCGAGAGGAATTTTTCGCCGCCCTGGTTCCTAGCCGTCCCGAAAAGCACCTGGAAATTTTGCAACCCGATAGCTACCCCGGTGCAAATGCCCTGCGGTATGTATTACTCACGATGGATACGAGCCGCAACGGGTCGATCGAGCAGGATGAGGTTCCCGAGCAAATGGAAGCTCTTTTCGAGCTCATGGCCGAACAAGCAGACGTGAATCGCAACGGAACTTTGGACCGTTTCGAGCTAAGCCGTACGACAAGGCAGTTAATTCAATTAAGCGTGCGTTACGTGGCACAAAAACGCCTCGATGTGGAGAAAGAATTGGCTCGCATGGAAAAGCAACAGGGCCAACTAGCCAAGCGATTCGATGAAACACCGGCACCCTTTCTGGAAAGCTTTTCGGACCCTACGAAGGCTCGCTCGCTGTTCAAACAGCTCGACGCGAACGCTGACGGATTCCTGGAAATAAAGGAATTGCCAGATCAAATTCAACCCCAACTGATCAGGCTGTTTCGGCTGGCCGATCGAGACCGGGACGGCGGACTTTCCCGTCAGGAGTTTCAATTAGCTTCGGAACGGGCGAACCGTTTGGCCAAACCGCAAAGCAAGACGGCCAGCATGGAGGCCGACCCCATGGCCGAACGCAAAGCGAACCGTGCAACCAAGAAGGACAAGGACTGAACTCGTTCTTACAGCGAGCCGGGCCGTCCTCGGCCCCGAGTAAAAGTGCCTTGCACGCGAGGCCGCGGACTCCCCGGCTCGCTCATCGGTTAGACGGATGTGCCCCAATCCCACTACCCCGCAAACTCGCGCGAACCCCGAACTTCCCTCCTCTCTCTTTCGTAATAGTAACAACCGGCCATGGCTAAAAGTCGTGGCCACCGACCAACGCCTTTCGGCCAGTCGGAACAGAGGAGAGGACACGTGCGATGAGTACTTTGAACTCGGCTGCTAATTCACTGGTTCCCACAGTCGCTTACCCCGGCCTTCTGCCCATTCGCTTCGGGTTCAAGCCCTACATGGAGCTCTGCCAAAAGTTCGACGCCGCACTTGCCGACCTCGAAGCCCGCTACCCGGGCATTCCCCGCGCGGTCACGCTCGAAACCCGCAATAAGCTGTTAAAACGTCGGCCCAAATAATCCTGGCCCTCGTTTCCGCCTGTGCTGTGCCACTGGCTGCGGCTATCATGAAGACATGAAGGTACTTCTTGCCAGTCCACGAGGTTTTTGCGCGGGCGTGAACATGGCCATCGAGTCGCTCGATTTGGCTCTGGCGTCGCTCGAACCGCCGATTTACGTTTATCACGAAATCGTCCACAACAAGTATGTGGTCGAACATTTTCGTGGCCGAGGAGTGACTTTCGTGGACGACCTGGCCGACGTGCCGGTCGGCTCGACGCTGCTTTTCTCGGCCCACGGGGTATCGCCCGAGATTCGCCGAATTGCCCGCGAACGCGACCTGCGGGCGATCGACGCCACCTGCCCGTTGGTCACCAAGGTACACTTGGAAGCCATCAAATACGCACAGGCAGGTTACACGATTTTGCTCATTGGCCACGAAGGGCACGACGAGGTGATCGGCACAATGGGCGAAGCGCCTGAGGCGATCCTGCTCGTAGAAACGCCCGACGAGGTGGCCAAGCTCCAGGTGGTCGACGAAACGCGGCTGGCCTATCTAACACAAACCACGCTCAGCGTCGATGATGCGAACCGCATCATCACTCGGCTTAAGGAGCGATTTCCGAAAATCGCTGCCCCGCCAAAAGACGATATTTGCTACGCCACGCAAAACCGCCAAGAGGCCGTTTCGATACTCGCCAACGAAGCCCAAGTAGCGATTGTGCTCGGCAGCCAAAATAGCTCGAACAGCCAGCGTCTTGCCGAGCTGGCCCGAGAACGAGGAATCCGGGCCTACTTGGTCGATGGCCCGGCAGACCTCGACCCTGCCTGGTTCGAAGGAGTTGATACCGTACTGGTAACGGCGGGTGCCAGTGCTCCTGAGCAGGTCGTGGAAGCGTGTCTCGATTGGCTACGTGAACATTACAATGCCACGGTCGAACCGCGGTCGATTAGGGAAGAACACGTGTCGTTCCCGTTGCCGCGCGAACTACGAAACCTGACAGCGGCCAGGTAGCTGCTCGCTCAAAAACCGATTTCCACACGTCACCGACCCTAACTGCGGCCAAGAAGCTCACTTCAGGCGTGTTGAATACCGTCTCCCCTACACACGGCTAGGTTCAAATTGACCAGTGCGTTGTTTGACATGCGGCGTCGGCACCGGGGGCTGAGGCGTTTTCTTTTCGCGTGGCTTGAATACACTGCCAAGTGGGCCGGCAAGAATGGCGGGCATCATGATGAGTTCCGCAACCACCCCCGCTACGAGAATCGTCATCATTAACCAGCCCATGCGCTGAGTGGGCGTAAACGTGCTGAACGCAAACACAGAAAGCCCCAAGCCGCTAATGAGTGCGGCCTGAAGCGCTGGCGCCGCACACCGCCGATAGGCATGAACGATTGCCTTGTGGCGATCGCGGAAGTGGTCCAAAGCCTCGCGGTACCATGTGAGGAAGTGAATCGTATCGTCCACAGCCACGCCTAGTGCAATGCTGGCTGCCATCATCGAGCCAATATCGACCGGCACCCCCAACCATCCCATGCCGCCAAAAACCACGAGCACAGGCAACACGTTCGGGAGCATCACCACGGCACCGCCACGAATACTGTGGCAAACAAGCATGATGAGCGGCGTGATCGTGACAAACGACCAGAAAGAACTCTCAATGAGGTTATCTAGCAAAGCTCGCTGCGCCTTGTAAACGATCGGCACTACGCCTGTATAAGTGGCCGAAATCGGCGCGCCCATTGCTAGTTGGGTTCCCACCGGCCCGCCCTCTTTGCGGGCGTCGACGACCTTAACACCCGATCTTTCGAGTTCGATGATGTCGTCGTTCGGGATGTTGCCCATCGCCACGACGCAGTCGAACAACTTGAACGATTTAATCAGGTCTTCGCGTTGCTGGGGCGTAAGCGATTCGAGATTGCTTGAATACCCTTGCAATTTCAAACGGGCCCGAGCCAGCAGTTCTCTGGTCGAGTTGGCGTAAAGGTAGTGATTGTATTCGGGACTTTCCACCGAGGTTTCCAGTGTGGGAGCCTTATCTTCCGTTGGATTCCAAATACAAACGTTTGCCCCGGCAAATGAATCGCTGTTTTTTTCGGCGATTTGTTGCAACACTTTTTCTCGCACGCGTTGAGCCGACAGCACAGGGTCGATCACTGCACGTACGCTGTTTACGAAGCTGCCGTAATCCAAATTGGCAAACGCCGCGGCGCGAAGACTCACACGCCATAGTTCCTTTTTCGAATCGCGGTCCATTTCGAGGTAACCGCTACGAGCCAGCGCGTCCTCGCTCGCCTCGAGCTTCACGTTCGTAACGTACCGCTCGGCGATGTCCTTGCTGCCCGTGGCAATCAACGGACCAAACGTAATTGGTGAAAGCGAAGGCCCAACCAAGTTTCTGCCAGAGGGGCCTAGTTCCTTGTCGATCGTCTTCTGCACAAGGTCGACCAACTCGTAACGTTCCAGAAAGCTGGACTTCGAAGCCGCATCCAAGGCGGTCACCTGTTCGTTCGCCGCCCGGCGTTTTTCCTCAGGGAACTCGATCACGACTTCCATGGGTACGAGTCGACCGATGTGCTTTTCGAGCCAGGCATAGTCCTGACGCACCCGCACGGTGGAATCGAACAGGCGTAACAGGTCGATATTTGTTTGGACGTGAGTTAAACCGTAACCAATGCCGGCGATAAATAAAATACAGGCCGCGGTCACTGCCCAGTGATGCTGAATGATACCGCCGCTCCAGCGAGTCCAAAAATCGTGCGATTTCGTAGGATCGCCCACGCCGGCCAATTCGATTTCCTCTTCATCACGCTTCTGCTTTCGCGTAAGCGGAACCGGCCACATAGTGAGTGCCGATGGCAGGAAAACCAACAAAAAGATCAACATGATGACGACACCCGCCGCCGAATAAATGCCGAACTTGCGGATAGGTTCCAAGTCGGCCGTGGCGAGAGAAGCCAAGCCGATGCCCGTGGTCACATTGCAGAGTATTGCTGGCTTCCAACCGTGTGCCAGAGCGCGTTCGGCGGCCCCCTCCAAACCATGCTCGCGCACGGCATCGTGGTAATAGTTCACCAGATGCACCGCGCCCGAAATCGCCAGCACGTACAGCATCGAAGGCATCGACATCATCACCGCGTCGGTGGTTTGGCCGGTCCACACGACCACCGCCAACCCGGCGGCCGCGCTCATCACGGCACAGGCGAACACCATCGCCGTAAGCTTCACGCTTCGCAACGACCACCATGCCAGGCAGATGCCCAACGCACCTGAAATCAACGCGAGTCGCGACAGAGTCTTGTCGCCCTCTTCGTCGATGGCCACGTTCTCCACCGGCGGGCCACCAAGCCGTGCCGTTTCAGGATCGATGCCACAAGCCTGGAGCGCTTCGATGAAAATCCCCTGCTTGCGATGCCATGGCATCGGACCATCCGGCACCCGCCGCCCTACCACGCTGCGGAAATTCTTGATCGCTTCATCGGAAAGCATCACAACGACGCACGTGTCCTTGCCGTTCGGTCCGATGAGGGTTCCTTGCAAACGCTTGATTGCTTCGCCGTAGGGAACTTGCGACGGTTTTGACGTGATCTGATCGAGCGTGCGGCGCGCGGTCGTAACCGATTGAAAATAAACCGTATGCTCGGGCCACCGCGAACGCTCGGCGCTGCTGGCATCGGCCTTGGGAATAAGATACTGAGCCAGCCGCTCGATGCGGGGATCATCGAGCTTGCCATCGGGTGTTCCGGGTTCGTCGCCAAGCTCACAACCGGGCCAGCTCACGAGAACAAACTGGTCGGCCGTAAAGTGCCGGCGAAACCATTGGAGTTCCTGAGTTTCTTTGAACGTCTTCGGCAGCCAGTCGGCCACCTTGTTCGTGTTACTCCGCACCGCGCGATGAGCACCTTGAATCAACAAAGGCATGGCGAAGAAAAACGCCATCAAGATGATCAATGAATATCGGGCGAAGAAACTTTTTCGCATGATCGCGTTCGGAAGTCCGTTCCTACGTGCCATGAGCGAACTGAAGCGGTGGGATTCCGCACGACGGCCTGTATCCAGCCCCAGCCGCCCGTTTTTGGAATGCTTCAGCGCACCAAATAGTAATCAAATTTCAATCGTGGCAACGAACCGGCTGAGGTTTGCCAAATCCTCAACATGCTCGATGCCCATAAGCTTTTATTCTACCAGCAATGCCAGCGTGCGGAATACGGCGATCTCCACGATTCGCAGGCAGAACGAGGCTTTTTTCGGGAAAAACAAGCCATCCAACGCTCGAAAACCGTCGCATGCGTTTGACGCATGATCCGAGCTCACCATGAGCGGTTGATCAGGCGTTAAAGTTTAACACCGGGCCGCACATTTATTGCCATTCTGGCCCGAGATCCATCGATAACGTCTTGACAAGGAATGCCCAACGATCGGCAGCCAGTTCGATCATTTTTTTCAACGGGGTTCCCGCCCCGTGGCCGGCTCGTTCTTCGATTCGCAACAGCACGGGCTCGTCTCCGCCTTGGGCGCGCTGCAATGCCGCGGCAAACTTGAAACTGTGCATCGGCACGACTCGGTCGTCGGTGTCGGCCGTCATGATGAGCGTCGCCGGATACTTGACACCCTCTTTGATGTTGTGATAGGGCGAGTAAGCCAGCATGGCTTTGAACTCGTCTTCCTTTTCGATGTAGCCGTATTCATCGCGCCAGAACTGGCCAGCCGTGAATTCATGGAAGCGCATCATGTCGAGCACGCCGACCATGGGGATGCAAGCCCCAAACAATTCCGGCCGCTGCACTTCGACCGCACCAACCAGCAAACCGCCGTTGCTGCCGCCCATGATGGCCAGCTTATCGCTCGTAGTACGACCTTCCGCGATTAACCACTCCGCCGCGGAAATGAAGTCGTCGAACACGTTTTGCTTTTGCGTTGTTTTGCCAGCCAGATGCCAATCTTCGCCGTACTCGCCACCGCCTCGCAAATTAGCAACGGCAAGCACGCCGCCTAACTCCATCCAGCCGATATACTCTGGCCTAAACGCCGGCGTCAGCGAAATGCTGTAACCACCATAGCCGTAAAGCAGCGTAGGCCGCGGCCCGTTCTTAGCGGCACCTTTCTTGTACGCAAGCATCATTGGCACGCGCGTGCCATCCTTACTCTTATAGAAAACCTGTTCAACTTCGAAATCCTCCGGGTTGAACTTCACCTTCGGTTCGCGAATTTGCTCTGACTTGTCATTCAGTACATCGTACCGATACACGCTTGTCGGCCGGTTGTAGCTTGTGAACACGTAGAACGTTTCGCCATCGCTTTGGTCGCCACTAAAACCCGCTGCCGTGCCCTTGCCTGGCAACTTAACTGAACCTAGAGGCTTACCCGCGAGATCGAACAATTCGATCTGACTAAGCACGTCGACCATATACTCCCCAATAATGCGGCCGCTCATAATGCTACAGCTATCCAGCGTAGCTTCGCGCGCGGGCACGATTTCTGACACATTCCCGCGACCCGGCTTGTTAATGTCCATCGACACTACGCGTTTGGTCGGCGCATCGAGATCGGTGAGAAAGTAAAACCGCGAGCCCTCGTTGCCGATGAACCAGAATTGATTGTCGAAGTCGCCAATCAGCTCTTTGAAAGGAGCATCGGCCGGCGCGTCTGCGTCGCGATACAAAACCCGATTCTGAGGATCGGTACTACGCGAGATCATGAGCACGAGGTACTTGCCATCATCCGATTCCCCAGCCCAAAAATGCCAATCGGGGTGATCCGGCCGTTCATAAACGAGCGTATCTTCGGCTTGCGTCGTACCCAACTTGTGATAGTAGATCTTCTGGTTCAGCGCCGCGGCCTGGTGCTTCTCACCCTCGGGTGGCTCTGGGTAACGGTTGTAATAGAAACCGCTACCGTCTTTCTTCCAATCGATCCCGGCAAAACGCGCCCACTTGAGCGGCTCGCCGAGCTCTTTGCCCGTTTCCACCTCAATCACATGCACTTGCTGCCAATCGCTACCCGCTTCCGATCGAGCGTACGCAAGATACTTTCCATCGTCGCTTGCACTATACGACGCTAAAGCAATCGTTCCATCCTCGGACCATTGGTTCGGATCGAGCAACACGCGCCCCTCGCCGCTATACGTATCGGCAACATAGAGCACGGCCTGATTCTGCAAACCATCGTTCTTCTGATAAAAATACTTTCCGCCTTTTTCCGAGGGGGTCGAATAACGCTCATAGTTCCAAAGTTCCCTGAGCCGTCGCTCGATCGCCGACCGTTGCGGTATCGCATCCAAGTAATCGCGCGCCACCTCATTCTGTGCTTTTACCCAATCGGCCACCTCGGTCGACTCGCGTACGTCCGCCTCTAACCAACGGTACGGGTCGGCAACCTTCACTCCAAAAAACTCGTCCGTTTGGTCGACACGGCGTGCCTCGGGATAACTCAATTTCTTTGCCACGGCCTGTTCCTTATTAGCCGACGTCGCTGCCGTTGAGGTCGATTCCAAATTCGTTCCACAAAACGCCGCAAGTCCTACGCATGCCAACCATTGCCAATGCTGCCACTGATGTAAACTCATGAACTTCGGCTCCTTCGTCTTAGCTACTAGCGCTGCGATAACTCAAAAGCGACCTCTGAAATACCCATCGGCTCACCACCAGGCTCACCACGGTCGCAAAAATCGCGAACAATGCCAAATACGCATACTCGCGGCTTAACGGTTTTGCCAACATTCGAGCAGGCACATTCACTACGATCAGAATGGGCAAAATGTACGTAAAGATAGTACGCAGCCAACCGCCGATCGGTCCTTGATAAATTTCCATAGGATAGCGAGAAAACGTCGTAATATAGAACCAAAAGTCATAAATCGACGTATTTCTGCCGAGCCATACACTGGCCGCCGCCAGCACGATCGTAAGGCTATAAAGTATTGCGATGCCAGTCAGCACATAAATCGGGTAGAGCACCACCTGCCAAACGGTTAGCTCAAAACCGGTTACGCGAGGCAACGCGTAGCCCATCAACACGGCAGCCACGATAAAATTCGCCATCGACGACCATTCAATCCGTCGCAGCGAAATCAAAAACTGCGTATCGATCGGCTTGAGCAGCGCGAAATCCAGCCCCCCAGTTCGTATCAATTCGCTGAACTCGTCGGCATTCGTCATAAAAAACATCTGCACAATGCTATTGATGAACATGCTCGTGGCGATAAACACGAAAAACTGATGCTTGTCCCACGCCCCGCCATCGGTACCGCCGTAGCCGATTTGGTCGGTGTACTTGAAAATCAGCAGGTAGAACCCCACATTCATCATCACCCAACCGAACGACGAAATTGTTTCGATGATGAAATTGGCCGGAAACATCATGTCGCGCACCAGGCTATTCCGCGCGAAAGTCTGAAACACACGCAGATAGGAAGGACGTTGCGACATTGCGGTTATTAATTGAGAGTGTTCGGGGATTATTCAGGAGTCGGGAAACTTTTTGAAGCTGGGGGGAGGTTTTATTGCAAAGTGCAAAGTGAGAAATTCAAATTGCAAATTGGTTGTTGGGGTGCTTGTTCTTCTGGTGTTTGGGGGGTTGGCTGATAGCGCGTAGTTTGGGCGCTAAGCCGCGAGCGGCGGGGAAATGTGCGTATTTTTCGGAAGGGGACAAGTTTCTTCGAAGGGGACAGGTTTTTCGGGGGTGGGGTTTGAGGTGTAAGGCGTAAGGGTGGGGCTTTGGGTGGAAAGTGGGGTTGCGTACTGGGGGCGCTAGGCCGCAAGCGTTGTGCGGGGGTTGTTGGCGTGTTAATGGATGGCGTGTTGTGGTTGGACGGCGTGGCCGCCGCTGCTAAGTGTTACGCCGTTAACCATTTTTCAATTCAAAGAGTCCACAGATGGCGCAGATTATCGCAGATTTTTCGATTCCATGAAAACAACAAGGAACCTCAAACCGCTGCCAATTAGCCGATCTATCTGCGCCCATCTGCGTCATCTGCGTCATCTGCGGACAAAAAATGGTTAACGGCGTAGCGCTAAGGGGGAGCAAACTATATGTGTACGAATATACATATTCGGTGGCCGTTTTCAAGTAGGAATTTGCGGCCACGGGGAAGAATTTAACCACGGAACACGGATAAAATCTGGACCATCAATTCACAGCAGTTAGCGACGGTTGTCGCCACATTCTGACATCTTCTCTCTCACATCACGCATCTCTCCTACCCTCCATATCCGCTGTATCGCCTCACGCCGCGCCTATAAATAACCCGGCAGGCCACGATAAAAAACACCGTCCAGGCCGCCTGGATACTCAAGCCGATCCACAGGTCGGGGCCATTGATCTTTTGCAGAAAAACAGCCGCCGGAAAGTAAGCCAAGTATTGCAACGGAATTACCTGCACCACAGTCTTCCACGGTTGTGGCAACATGTCGAGCGGAAACATGTGCCCTGAAAAGAAGAAATTGAACAACATATAAACAAACAACAGCGAGCTAACTTCCAAAAACCAGAAACCGATCATGCCGATCGTGGCCTCGAGGAAGAAACCGAGTATGAACGCAAGCACTAGAGAGATCGCATAAGCGGCCAGTACGCCGGGTGGCGGCCAGCCCGCAAAGTAATGGCGACACAAGTAAAACACGAGCGCAAACGGAGCAATCGCCACTCCGTAATACACTATCTTGTGCGCCACGCGCATGAGAAACAAAAAGCCAGTCAAATCCACTGGCTGCACAAGATATTTTTTGATCTCGCCATTGCGAATCTGCAGCGCGATGCCCCCGGCCAGTCCCGGCATGCTGGAAAACGCTCGGCTTACCATCGTAAGCAAGTAATACGCCACGAAATCGTAGTAAGCATACCCGGCAATCGTTGCGTGCTTCCCGCCCTCCCCTGTGGCACGCATTCCCTCGAACACAGCCCCCCACAGAAAAATCTGCGTCACAATCGGCAGGAACCGCATCAAGGTGCCAAGCCAGAAATCGCCGCGATAGACGAGCCGTTCTTCCAGACAAATCTGCAGAATGGTCCACCAAGTTTGAGCGCGAGCGAACATGCTTAACAAACTACCATCCTAACGCTGCACCGCCCAGACCATCACAAGCCGACCTTCGCGGATAGGAAAAGGCATTTGTCCGCAGATGTCGCAGATTTACACAGATGAAATTTTTGGACATCAATAGACAGACATCCGCGGTCCAACCTAGTGTTCTGTCAGTCTTGAATTGCTGGGTGGCATGCTTTCACGCGGTAGCGGGTAAGCATGCCTACGCCCAGAAGGCGAAGGCATGCCACCCAGCAAATGACCATGGACAGAACACTAGAGCGTTTTTAGGTTTACCGTTCTGTTTATGCCGTTCGCTGGTTGGACGGCGTTGCCGCCGCCGCTAAAGATTTTGTTTTG
>CAZTWS010000012.1:0-64660 GCA_964618225.1 uncultured Planctomycetaceae bacterium | reverse complement strand
AGCGGCACGCCGAAGTACGAAAAGATCACCACGAACACGAACACGTTGTCCATCGACAACGACCATTCGACAAGGTAACCAGTGAGAAACGCGAGCCCGTGCCGCGCCCCCTGGGGCCCTTGCTGCTGCACGGCCCACCACCACAGCCAGGCGTTGAACAGTATCGCCAGCGAGCACCAGAACACGGTCCACATGGCCGATTCGCGCAGCGTCGGCTCGTGCGAGCTGCGATGGAACACGGTCATGTCTAAAATCAGCAGCACGACCGTTGCACCGCAGAAGGCGAACCAGTACCAGGTAGGCACATTCAGCGGAATCCCCTGAGCCGCGGGCGCAGCCGCTGCGAGCATCGTGTTCAACCAAGGTGTTACAAGGGGTAGCACGTAGTGGGTTCCTCAATCTCTCTTATTAACCATAACTGATGCAATCGTTTTGTAGCTGGCCTCTAGGAGGTCGGCTTTTAGGCAGCCTTAACGAACGACTACAACACAACGGGTGGCTGGGGCATTGCCCCAGTTCATCGAACCTGTCGTCTGGCACACATTCACGCTTCATGCTGGCACCGCCAGCACCCGTAAACCGCCGTCCGACTTGCGTCATCATAAAAGTACTGGCACCCGGCAGCAATCGCCGACGACTTGAGTTAAAGATCGATGTAGATTTGCCGCGATATAGGATGGATGGCCCCGTATCCCTCCCTTTAAGGCTGTTTCGCAGTTACCTTCGGTAGCTCACAGCCGAATCGCCCATGCACCACGACGCCAAACAGCTCTCGATTTGCACGCGTCGTTCGCTATCTCGCATTGCCTACCTGTCGAGCGGCCTGCCAGGCGACCTTGCCGAAAAGCTCTGGCACGATCCGTCGGCAATCTTAGCCTCCGGCGAGCCGCTCCAGAGCAGCCATCTGCGAAGCACCGTGCGAATCACCTGGGGTACGCAACAGTTCGTCATGAAGCACTACCGGCCGAATCTGTGGCAAACCGTGCTCCAGCTCGCGAAACCTTCGCGTGCCTGGGCCACCTGCTCCACGACAATCCGGCTCGCCGACGGCGGCGTTGCCACACCTCGCCCCGCCGCTTGTATCGAGAATTGCCTGGGACCGCTCCGCCGCGACTCATTCCTCGTGTACCCTTACCAGGCGGGCAGAACGCTTCGCTCCTACTTCAAGAACGAAGCCAAGCAATCGAAATCGCTTGCCGACAGTTTGTGGCAACAACTGCACGAACTCTGGCACACGCTCGAAAAACTCCAGGCCAGCCTGGAAGACACCAACACCGGCAACTTCATCATCTGCCCCGCCGGCCGCCTGTGGGTCATCGACCTCGACAAAGCCCGCTTCCACCGCCAACCCAATGCCGCCGCCAAACATCAACAACTCGGCTGGCAACGTCTCCTCCGCAGCGCCGCCAAGTGCTGACGCTTACTCTGAGCCGAGGTACCACGCGTTACGATAGACTTTCTTCTTCGTGCCTTCGAGCCTTCGTGGTTCAAACTTCTTTCCGAATCTCCGTGCCCTCCGTGCCTCTGTGGTTAACCAAATACCATCGAGGCTAAAAACCTCTAAGCCGCCAACTTCAAAGTTCGGCTTGAAATCGTGCTTTCCAGCACCCGTTCGATCCGCGGCATGACGCTCTCAACCGAAAAATGCTCATAGAATCGTCGATGACCTGTCGCACCATACGATTTACAACGCTGTTGGTCCCCAGCCAATGATGAAATCGCGTTCGCAAGCGATTTTACGTCTCCCGGCTGCGTGAGACAGCCGGTCTCGCCGTCGATGACCATTTCCGGAATACCATCCACGGCGCTGGCAATCACCGGCAAGCCGCACATCATGCCTTCCAAAATCGATAGCGGCAGCGCTTCCTTGAACGTCGGCAACGCCATTACATCGAGCGCCCCAAGAATATCCGGAATATCGCTCCGCTGCCCCAACCAATAAACGGCATCTTGCAAACCGAGCTCTTCAACACGCGCCCGCACAAGCTCCGTATATCCCCTGGATGGCTTGCCCACCAAAGCCAGCGATACATTGTATTCTTTACGAACGTGCGCAAGAGCTTCGACAATCACATGCTGCCCTTTGCGCTCGATAATGTTCCCAATCACGCCAATCAAAAATGTCGACTCCGGCACCCCCAGCGACCTTCTTATCTCCGCACGATCGCGCAGTTGCCGCTCGAACTTGGTCTCGTCGATGAAATTCGGGATCAACGAACTGCGGCTGCGGCGAACCAGATTCATTCGACGCTGGTATCGAAGTGTCGCCTCCGAAACCGCGATCACCGCGTCGTTAAACATGTAATGAAGCTGAAAATGAGCGTGGTTCGTCGTGGCAACGCACGGCACGCCGGCAAACCAACGCAACAACACGCCGAAAAAATTCGCCCGGCTCGTATGCGTATGCAGCACTTCGATGCCGCGATCGCGAATCACTCCTGCCACACGCCGCAACTCATCCGTCGGAATGCGGTGCATGTCGGAGTACTCGACCCGGCACCCCATGACAAGCGATTGCTCGGCAATCCAAGAATTCGGGCGACACAACACAGTCACCTCGTGGCCTTGTTTGTGCAACTCCCGCGCGACCAGAAACGCGTGCATCACCGCGCCGTTGAGGCTCCGCACCGAAACCATCTCCATGACACGCATACAAACACCTCGACTTTTGCCGACAGCGGAGATGAACAGCGAAGCCGGTCCTAATAAGTCGCTCGATGAACTGCCACTGCACGGCAGCCAGCCCCAGAACTAACCAGCATTTTTTTGGAAATGAAAAATCTGCCCATCCGTTGGCAGCTCTTGCGCGGGGCCGCAGTACCGATAACTCGCCACTGCCCACGCGGCATCCGGCGTATAGGTCACGCGAGCTTTGTCCCACCAACTGCCTGCAAACAACGCTTCAATCTCTCGCACTCGGGCAATGCCTTTCGACGTCCCGCGCGTCCAAATCACCGTGCCACCAGGTTTGCATAGCGTCGTAATCGCCCTTACCAGCATCGACTTTTCATTGGGCGGCACGTGGCCCCAAACGCCACACACAAGCACAATGTCTGCCGGGCCCATATTCTGATAGGTCGCATAAACAGTCGCATCGCCATTGATGAACTTCAGCGTGCGATCCAACCCGGCATTCGCCAAATAGCCACGCCCCAACTCCACCGACTGGCTATTCAGTTCGACCAAACAAGCTGCAACATCTTTACGACGACGATGCGAACGTACGGCACCGATCACATCCCGACCATCGCCAGCGCACATACTCAGAATACGAATTGGCCCCGGAGGTGCTTCATCCAAATACTCCACCAGGTGCTCTTGGACCGCTGTAAGCCGTTGCTGATAGCCTGGCTGCTGGTAAGCCTTTTCAGGCCAGCCACTCCAAACACCGGTTCGCAGCTTTGCCCACAACGTTCGCAAATTCATCTAACCAAATTCCTATTCAAGGTCGATCGCGCCGCATCGAGGCACGAATTAGCGTCATCGGGTGCTTTCTATCGATAGAGACATGCCTCGAACACATTGTCATGCATGCCCGGCACGGTGCGAGGCTTCCGCAAAAGCCTCCCCAACTCGTTTAGGCCACGCTGCCGAACTCAGGCCGGCGTTTGCCCAACTGCCCTTGCAAACGCTGCACGATCGCACTGTGCATTTGGCTCACCCGGCTTTCCGAAAGATCAAGCGTCGCGCCGATCTCTTTCATCGTAAGCTCTTCGTAATAATAAAGAATAATGATGAGCCGCTCGTTGCGGTTGAGCCCCTTCGTCACAAGCCGCATCAGGTCCGACTTTTGAATTCGCTTCGTCGGATCCTCACCCTTCTTGTCTTCGAGAATGTCGATTTCGCGAACGTCTTTGTAGCTGTCGGTTTCGTACCACTTCTTGTTCAGGCTCACAAGATTCACCGCATTTGCGTCGGAGATCATCTTTTCGAGCTCTGCCTGGCTCAAGCTCATGTGCTCGGCCAATTCGTTTTCGTTCGGCGTGCGGCCCAGCCGGGCTTCGAGCGTTTTGAGCGCTTCGTTCAGCTTGCTCGACTTACTGCGCACCAGGCGAGGCACCCAGTCCATGCTGCGGAGTTCGTCGAGCATGGCACCACGAATACGCGGCACGCAGTACGTCTCGAACTTCACGCCGCGGTTCATGTCGAACGCGTTAATCGCGTCCATCAAACCAAAAACACCGGCGGAAATCAGGTCGTCCAGCTCCACGCCGTCCGGCAGTCGCGACCAAATGCGCTCACCGTTGTACTTAACCAGCGGCAAATACTGCTCGATCAGCCGATTGCGAAGCTGCTTGTTCGTGGGGTCGGCTTTGTATGCAATCCAGATCTCAGCAATTTCTTCTGGAGAAGCTTGCCTGCGTGTACTGCTGATAATCGTAGCGGCCATTTTCATCCTCCGTGACCAGCCGACGCCCCTTGGCGTCCTCGAGATCCTTCTCGATTGGCTTGTATATCGTTATGTCTGAATTGACTTATCGAACTAAGTTAGTTTCCACTTCTCGGCCCAAAGGCGTGGCTATCCCGCGCCCGAAAGCCGACATCTGCCACCTATGTTTTTTCCTGTTGCGCGAGTTGCGATTCCAGCCTCGATCGCACGGATTCGTCCACCGTGGTCTCGGCGATGTGCCCCAGCACTGCGCCCACCGCGGCAAACAGAAAAAGAAAGAGAACAGCATGAGTCAGTGTGCCTTCCACGCCGCCCGACACCAACCAACCCCGGCAGATCACCACTGCCATGGCCAGCGGTCCGAGTATTCCAGCGTAGGCTCGACCCATAATCGCTCCTTGAGATGGCGTCAAACTCACCGCAATCAGGCCAGTTTGACTCGCACCGGCACGACAATGCGATGTCGCACTTTATCGACTTCGTTTCACTCAAGACTTGAATCGTTTCCAAACGCATTTTCAATCCACACCTGCTTGCCACCGAATCCCCCCACAACACCACCGCTAGCTCCTAGCTCCTAGCTCCTAGCCCCTCACTCCTCGCTCCTCGCTCACCGCTCCCAGCTCCTCGCTCCCCCACCATTGGCTTGCACGTATCGAGCACATCGCCCACCGCGCGTCCTAACCACAAAGCCGCATGGCCGAAAGGCGAATCCGCCAATTCCCACACCCGCGGCCGCAAGTTGGCACCGGCATCCTCCCGATCGCCAAACCACGGCAGCGCCGGCAATGCTGCCACGCTTTGCCGCAAAAAACGCTGGCAACAATTCGTCAACCGTCGAAACGCGTCCGCGGCCATGCGATCGCTCTCGACCTTATTAACCAACACGCGCAAGTTCTCGCACGTCGCGTCGCGGGCACCATGAATGTGCAGCTTCACCGCGGCATAGGCATCCATCACCGCCGCGTCGTCACTCGTCGTCACAAGCATTGCAAGCTGGGCTCGCAGCCAAAGCCGTCGTGCCGTGCGCGATAACCCCGCCCCCGTATCCACCACGATCAAATCGAACTTCCCACGCATCAGCTTCAACGCGCCGAGTAACTCTTTGTGGCCAACCGGCGACATAGCCTTCTGCATACCGCCCAAAGCATCTCGCCGATCGACCACCACGCGTGCCGCGTTTCCTCCCGGCGATGACACAGCCCGCAACCCGCCGCTCAAAATCTTGATCCCCGCCGGCCCCGTCGCCAGCGATTCTGCGATATCGCAACGCCCCGCCAACGCATCGGCCAGCGTAAACTCACACGCCGCGCGAAGCCCAACCGCCTCCGCAAGGTTCGACCGCTCCTCGTCGGCATCCACCAACAACACGCGTAGCCCCCTGTCGGCCAACACCGCCGCAAGGTTCACCGCCACGGTCGTTGCACCCACGCCAGCCCGGCAACCCGTCACGGCAATCATCGGCGCACCTCCCACCGCCGCCGGCGCAACCTCCGACGACACATGCACCAACTTCCGCAAATTATCCGCTTGGTCACTCATCATTAGGTGTCAGGTTTCAGAGATCAGATGTCAGGGAATTATCGTCAACGATTACAACAGCCGAACCTTCTTCATTCCCCGTTCCCCATTCGCCATTCCCCGTTTGCCCTCACCCTTCCAACAACCGCGCCGCCAACGACCGCCTCTCCGCCACCTGAATATCATCTGGCACATTCTGCCCGTCAGTCAGATAGCTGATCGGCAACTCGCTGCCACGCACGAGCGATACCAGGTGCCCAAGCGTGTGAGCTTCATCGAGCTTGGTGAGCAACATCGCAGTCGTGCCCACGCTTGCAAATCGCTCCGCCGTCGAGATCAAACTCTTCGCGCCAGCCGTGCTGCTCAGCACCAAATGCACTTCGTCCGCCTCGGCTTCGTTCAGCATCGAACGCAATTCCTGAATCCGCACTTCATCGCGCGGGCTGCGCCCCGCCGTATCCATCAGCACCAAATCCAAATGGCTCATCCGATGCACGGCCTCGCGCATCTCTCTCGGCGTTGCCACCACTTCCATCGGCAGGTCGATAATGTCCGCATACGTTCGCAATTGCTCCACAGCCGCCACGCGATACGTATCCACCGTGATCAACCCAACTCGCAACTTCTCGCGCAGCCGATAGTTCGCCGCCAATTTCGCAATCGTCGTCGTCTTACCGACACCCGTCGGCCCAACCAGCGCCACCACTCGGCAACGATCCACATCCGTCGCAATCGGCCCGGCCACGCGAATATCCCGCTCCAACAATTGGGCTACGCGAGCCTTCACGTAATCACTGTCCGCTAAATCGAGCGGGCTGCCGCTCACTCGAATCTCGTCGATCCACGCCCGCGCCACCTTTTCATCGATCTCGGCCTCGATCATGTCGGTAAACGCCGCGAACATCGACTCCGGCATATCGTGAGCCGGCGCTGAACTCGCCCGCGCACACAATTTTTCCACCATGGCCTGCAACTCATCGAGCTGCCCCGCCATCTGCTGACGAAAATCGTCCCGATACCGCTCCCGATACCCCCCATCCAAATCCACCGGCGGTACGGAACCAGGTGTCAGGTGTCGGGTGTCAGGTGTCAGACAATCCCGAGCGACGCCCTGCGACACCGCAAGCTCCACCCCACAAATCTCTTCCCCATTCCCCATTCCCCATTCCCCATTCGATACTCCCCGCTCCTCCCCCGGCATCCGACTCGGCACATTCACCGTCGCCGACGCCGACACCTCGAACCGGCGGCCGAACATGATTCGCCCCAACAACCCGCCGTTCACTTCGCGCGTATGCAGCACCGCCGCCTGCGGACCAAGCTCTCGCCGCACCTGCTCCAGCGCATCCCGCATCGATTTGGCTCGAAAAGTTTTGATATCCATAATCTTTGCTAATTGTTAGTGGTTAGTAGTTAGTTGTTCGGGTTTGCACTTGGCAACTATCAACAAACGACTATCAACTATCCTTTATCCGAAACCATCCCCACCGTCACAATCTTCGTATCGCGCGTCACTTCGTTGAAGCTAAGCACCACGAGGTTCGGCAAGTGGTTTTCCGCCACACGCTTCACGGCTGCACGAATCTGCGGGCTCACCAGCAGAATCGGCGAATGGCCTTGCGTTGTCAGCTTCACGATCTGTTCACTCACCGCCCGACAAATCGATTCCACGCTCTGCGGCGCGAGTCGAATGAACAGCCCACGCTCCGAATGTTCGTAACCGGCCCGAATTTTGTCTTCGAGTGCCGGATCGCACGCCACCACGTACAATTCGTTCTCGCTGTTGCGATACCGCGTGCAAATCTGCCGCGCCAGGCGATGCCGCACGTACTCGGCAAGCAAGACTGGGTCTTTCGACCGCGGTGCATGGTCACCCAGCGTTTCCAGGATCACGCTCAACTGGCGAATCGAAATCTGTTCTCTAAGCAACAGATGCAACACCGCCTGCACTTCGGCCAATGTCATCACGCCCGGAATCAGTTCGTTCACCACGGCCGGCGACGTCGTCTTCAACTCTTCCGTCAAATGCTTGGTCGCATCGCGCGTCAGAATTTCGTCGGCATGGCGTCGGCACACCTCCGTCAAATGCGTGGCCAGCACGGCCCCCGGTTCCACGACCGTGTAACCATACATCTCCGCTTGCTCGGCATGTCCCGGCGTAATCCACTTCGCGTCCGAACCGAATGCAGGATCCTTCGTCGCGATGCCGTCCACTTTCCCCGTCGTCATGCCGCTGTCGATCGCCAGCAGCATCGTCGGCTCCAACTCGCCCTCAGCCACCGAGATATCCGCGATCTTGATTCGATACTGGTTGGCATCCAACCGCATGTTGTCGCGAATCCGCACCTTGGGCATCAGAATACCGATGTCGCCAGCCACATTCTGTCGCACACGATGCACACGATCGAGCAAGTCGCCGCCGCGATTCGGATCCGCCAGCCGAATCAACCCCACGCCTAGCTCGACCTCCATCGGATCGACCGTGAGATAATCCTCAACACGCTCTTCCGGTTGCTTCGCCTTCTTTTCTTGCTCAGCCTGCTGCGCCGCTGTCTCCACTTCCTGTGTTTCACGACGAGACATGACGCGCGCCAATCCCAAGCACGCACCGCCCAACGTCAGCAGCGGAATCCGCGGCAAACTCGTGAATACTAAGATCGCCAGAAAGCCACCGGTCACCGCCAGCGCTTGCGGACGAGCGAAAATCTGCTGCAAGAATTCCCGCGGCATGTTCGACCGCTGCGTGCTCCGCGTCACCAGCAAACCGGCCGCGAGCGAAATCAAAAACGCCGGTACTTGGCTCACCAAACCGTCGCCGATCGTCAGGTGCGTAAACACCTTTCCCGCTTGAGCCAGAGTCATTCCATACTCGGCCATGCCGATAATGAGCCCACCCACGATATTGATGACCGTAATAATGATGCCCGCAATCGCGTCGCCACGCACGAACTTGCTGGCACCGTCCATGGCTCCATAAAAATCGGCCTGCCGCGTAATCTCTCCACGCCGTGCCTGTGCTTCGCGCTCGTCGATGATGCCGGCATTCAAATCCGCGTCGATCGCCATTTGCTTGCCCGGCATGCCGTCCAACGCAAACCGTGCCGCCACTTCGCTGATACGCGTGGCACCCTTGGTGATCACCACGAACTGAATCACCACGATGATGACGAAGATGATGATACCGACGACGATCTTATCCCCGGCCACGAAGTCGGCAAACGACGCCACCACATGCCCGGCCGCGTTCACGCCATCCACACCGGCACGCGTAAGCACAAGCCGTGTCGTGGCCACGTTGAGCACCAGCCGTGCGAGAGTGGTTGCCAACAGCAGCGACGGAAATACGCTGAACTCCATCGGAGTTCGCACGTAAATCGTGGTCAGCAGCACGAGCACCGCAATCGTAATGTTCGCGGCAAGAAAGATATCCAGCAGCCCAGCCGGCAACGGCACCATGATCACCAGCACGCTGGCGATAATGGCAATCGGCAAAATCAAATCTTGCACGCGATTAAGCATAGGTTAATCAACAACTAACAACGGACTACTAACAAAGGACGCGCACACCTTCCGCAAAACGCCCAACGATGCGCATCACCCTCGCAAAAACATCGAGTTATTGAAAAGACTTGTTGGTCGCAGCCGCGTCCCGAGACAGGATCGACAACTGCTCCCGGCAGATGAGGGCGGGGACTTTAATGAAATCAAAAAAAAACGTCTAGATCGTAATCCCCCTCAATCCACCCACCGATGCACTGCTAGCCCCACCGTTCACATCCCCCTCCACCACCCCCCAAAACCACCAACCGACGGACTGGCCGCTTCAGCGACCAGTCGCCCTCGCGCACACTCCCCAACCGCTTCCACCCCCTGTCAACCACCAATTTCCGGCCACCCAAAATCTCGCGACAAGTTTGTAGAAAACGGCCACCCACTATGCTACGCTCAAACACCTCATGAACATCCGTCCCTCCCACACACCGCTTGCGGATTAGCGCCCACTCCGCAACTCGCCCACCAACCCCCACTCGCCACATGTTCCCACATAATTCCGGCCCTCAACTCTCCGCCCTCAGCCCTCCGCTGCTTTTGGCACGTAGATGCGCAAAACCCAGGGGGAGAGTTGTGCGCATCTACGGCAAAAACCCGAGAATTTCGATTTCCCCGCTCGCCTCAACACCGCCACTTGCACGCATCCACCACTCGCGCGATACTCTCTGTTTCCTAACTCAAATTAATTGCCACTAACGTCGGAGTCTTGATTATGCGTCGTGCCAAAATCACTATTGTCGGAGCCGGAAATGTCGGTGCTACCACCGCCCATTGGTGCGCCGCCGCTGAACTTGGCAACATCGTACTGCTCGATATTCCCCAAGCCGGCGACATGCCCAAAGGCAAAGGCCTCGACCTCCGCCAGGCCGGCCCCATCATGGGATTCGATTCCGACATCATCGGAACCACCAGCTACGAAGACACCGTCGGCAGCGACGTCGTCGTCATCACCGCCGGCATCCCGCGCAAGCCCGGCATGAGCCGCGACGACCTCTTGCAAACCAACGCAAAAATCATGACCGATGTGTGCGAGCAAATTAAACGCACCAGCGATCATGCGATCGTCATCGTCGTATCCAATCCGCTCGACGCCATGGTCCAACGCGCTCAGCAGGTTACCGGCTTCGAGCCCAATCGCGTGATCGGCCAGGCTGGCGTTCTCGACACGGCCCGCTACCGCACCTTCCTCTCCATGGAACTCGGCGTAAGCGTCGAAGATATCTCCGCGCTCCTCATGGGCGGCCACGGCGACACCATGGTACCCATCCCAAGCTGCACCTCCGTCGGCGGTATCCCTGTCACGCAGCTCATCGAAAGCAAACGCCTCGAAGAAATCGTGCAACGTACTCGCGATGGAGGTGCCGAAATCGTCTCCCTCCTCAAAACGGGCAGCGCCTACTACGCCCCCGCGGCCGCCACCGCGCAAATGGTCGAAGCCGTGGTGCGAGACAAGAAACGCCTCATTCCCTGCGCCGCTTACTGCGACAAAGAATACGGCGTCGGTGGCTACTACGTCGGCGTGCCCGTCATCCTTGGTGCTAGCGGCGTGGAACGAATCATCGAACTAAAGCTCGAAAAAGAAGAACAAGCCGGCTTCCAAAAGAGCATCGACGCCGTGAAGTCCCTGGTCGAAACCATGAGCAAACTGGTCTAGTGAGAGAAGCAAAGCATGAAGTGAAGACAAAACTCTGGCTCCTTGCTCCTAGCTCCCCGCTACTCACGTTGACATCCCTTCGCGACTGGTTTACAGTCGCGAGGCCAAATGTGGTTCAAGCAGTTTACCCGCAAACTGCTAGCAATCCCGCAGCCCGCAGTTCACTGCGCGGCAGCAACGCTATCACCCAGAATCGTAGAGTGATTATGAATCGCCTCGTGCTCGCCACGGAAAAATTCACCAAATCGAATTCGCTCACGCTAACCCACGACTCCCATGAATTGAACTCGCTTGGCTACCGTCGCCCCACTCGCGAGGCATCCACGCCGTTCGCCACGTTCACCCCGATCCATTACGAAACAGGCTACGCCTACCCGCTGCTCGTTTGGCTCCACGGCCATGCCAGCAACGAACACGAACTGCGGCAAATCATGCCGCAGATCAGCATGCGTAACTTCGTCGCCGTTGCGCCGCAAGGTTCGTGGAAAGACGCGCGCAGCCGCGGCCGACATGGTTGGCGGCAAGCCGGCGATATGATCGAAGATGCCGAATCGCGAATCTCCGATTGCATCGAAGCCGCCGAGCGACGCTTCAACATCAACGCGAACCGAATCTTCGTCGCCGGCAACGGTACCGGCGGCACCATGGCCATCCGTGCCGCGTTCAATAATCCAAATCGCTTCGCAGGCGTAATCTCGATCAACGGTCCATTGCCGTCGTGCCAAAGCCCACTGCGCCGAGTCAACGAACTCCGCCAACTCCCCTGCCTTCTCGCAAGCTCGCGCGATAGCGAAACTTACCCATCCACCCGCGTCTGTGACGACCTACGATTGCTGCACTCCGCCGGCTGCACCGTTGCCCTCCGCCAATACCCCGGCAGCGACGGCCTCGCCCCGTGGATCCTGGCTGACGTCAACCGCTGGATCATGGAAATCGTCTGCGGCGACAATCCCAGCTAACGGCACAATAGCCACTCCGTACAAATCGACTGCTAGTTGACGCCACGAGGCGTTTGCATGCGCGCAAAAGCTCGCTGCCATTGCCTGCACGAATCTCAAAAGTGCATTGACATGACTCTCGGTATTCCGCTAAAAGCCTCTCGCTTTTCTGCCATCTGCGCGATGCCCTGCGCATCGCGAATGAATGCCGAGAACTCTTATCGTGTCCAAGCCATCCGTCCAACCAGACGCCAACCACCAGCCAACTGGTGGAGCAATCGCACGCTCGTTCACAGCGCTGCGCACCTGGGCATATGGCCATTGGCTGCGCAGCGTGATCGTGGCTGGTACGATCATCGCGATGATTGCAACCACGATGGCTGGCTGGGCATACCTGGCCGATGCGGCATTAAAAGCCAGCGAGACAACGCTTGATGCCGCGCTGACCGCGTTGGATGAAGGCCGCTATGAAGAGGCCCGCGCTGAAGTCGGCCAAATACTGAACAACAGCCAAACCCCGCGCGACCAATATGGCGGGCCGTTGTATGTGCTCGGTGTCATTAAGGTTATCGATGCGGAGCACCATTCACGCGCCGATCGACGCCGGACCGAATATCTGGTTGCATCGCGGTATCTAAAAGAAGCCCGGGCTTTTGGCATTCCCAAACAGCGTGCGGCCCATGGCCAATACTTGCTTGGGAAAAGCCTGATCGAAAGCGGGCAATTCGAAGAGGGTTTGGAAGCGCTCGACGAGCTTGTTTCCGGGCAGTTATCGAAAGAGCAAGGACTCGTCGCCAAAGCGCATCTGCTGTTAGCTGAAACTTGCCTCACGATGCCGCGGCCACAACTTGAGAAATCCTTGAGCTACAACGCGATTTGTACGTCGATGCCAGCATTGACCGATGATGAGCGAACTCAAGCTCAACTACAACGCGCTGAGTGTCTTTCGCGAATGACGCGATTCGACGAAGCCAAGCAAACAATCAAAGAAATACAGGCCAAAGATAAACGATTGCGTGCCAGTGTGGCATTGGTTCATGGTGTAATCGAGTTGGATGAGATTAATGTCTCGATTCAACGCATTGCGCCTCCTGATCGCAAGAATGTTTTAGCCGCCTCGAAAGATAAAATTTCCGCTGCCATTGCAAACTTACAGCAGGCTCAAGTTCTGGACGCCCAGAAGTCGGATACGACTCGAGCGTCGAGCTACCATCTAGCCCGCGGTTTATATTGGCAGGGAGATAGCCAAGCCGCTCTGAAACAATTTGCACGAACGCGTCAGCTTTACGATGAGACGTTCGAGGGTTTGGCCGCTTCGTTGGCAGAGGCGGATTTGTTACGCGAGGGCGGTGATATCGAAGGTGCCGCCATTGCATATCGTCGGGTACTGGAGTCTTTTGGCAAAGTTCCCGTCTATCGCAGCTATGTGCTCACGCTGCCGGAGATTCGCGATCGAATCATGGCCGCGTTGCGAGATTTCGTTGATCGCAAGCTCTTTTCAGAAGCGATGGCGATGATTGACCGGTTCCAACCACTGTTCACTTATGCGGAGCAATTGGAATTGCGCGGCGGCACGTTGGAGCAATGGGGAACTTCGTTGACCTTGCAGTCGGAACAACCTGGAGCGCGTGACAAAAACTACACAGAGGGCTTGCGCCTGCTACGAGCTGCAGGATTAGCGTTCAGGCAATTGGCCGATTTGCGATTCGCCACGAAGCACTATGTGGAAGACCTGTGGCGCGGCGCGGAGTGTTACTTCCGTGGCCATAGCTTTACCCAGTGTGTTTCACTGCTGAATGAATATCTGAAATACGAACCTGAGCTTCGAAATGCGGAGGCCTTGCTTCGAATTGGCCAGGCGCAGCTCGCCCTGGGGCAATACCCCACAAGCATTGCCGCTTTCGAAGAATGCATCGAGTTTCATCCGCTCGATACGGCCAGTTATCAAGCTCGCATCGATTGCGCGAAGGCTTATTGGCACGAAGGAAATATGAAGCGGGCCGAGCAACTGCTGCGGCAGAACATTATTGGCAGTGCCTTAAAGCCGACGAGTCCTGAATGGAGAGATTCGCTGTTTGAACTTGGTATGCTGCTCCACGAAACGGGCGCACATCAAGAAGCTATCGGCACGCTAGAAGAAGCGATTGAACGATATCCCGATTACAGCCAGCGCTTGTTGGCTCAGTATGAGATTGGCGAATCGTATCGCCGTTGGGCTAAGGAAGAACTCGACGCGTTGGCGAACATCCGCACATCCACAGAGCGTGCCAAGCGAAAGCAGGTCGCGACCACACGATTCAACACGGCACTTACGCATTTCAAAGAAGTGCAAGTGACGATCACATTGAAAGCACACGACATTCGTAACGACCCGTTGATGGGGACCATGCTACGAAATTGCTACATGCTCGAAGGCACGGTTTTGTACGATCTCGAACGTTATCAGGAAGCGATTGTAGCCTTTTCGAATGTTGCCTCGCTGTATCCGGACGACCCGTTTGCCATCGAGACCTTCGTGCAAATTGCCAATTGTTGGCGACGATTGAATCGAATAGACAATGCCCGGGGTGCCGTGAAGCAGGCCCAAATAGCTCTTGATGGGCTTCCGGAAAACGTTGATTTCCAGAACTCCACGGCATTGAATCGCGACGAATGGCGTTCCCTGCTGGCTGACATGAGCAAGTGGTAACCAACCGTTTGATACCTTCAACATTTGAGCCTTCGATCTCACACTGAAAAAATGTCACTTGCAGATTGATAACACCGAGAATTACCGGCCTCTTAGAGGCCAGCTACAAAAACTGATTCAACGCTTCCTCTCACTCGACTAGCGATCATCGTGCGACCAACTCAACGACTTTTCGAACTGATCCGCAAAAAGCATCAAATCCTGGTGCAATTGCGCGACGTTGGACGTCGCCAGATGGAACTCGTGGATGAGGGCGATGTGAACGCATTGCTGACATTGCTCGGTGCCAAGCAGCAATTGATTACCGGTTTGCAAATGCTGGAACAAGAACTCACGCCCTACTATGCCGAGAACCCGGACCAGCGTGACTGGCACACTCCGGAACACCGAACGGAGTGCGCCCGCAAAGCGAACGAGTGCAACACGATTCTTGAAGAGATCGTGGCGATGGAGAAGCTAGGTGCAGAGAAGATGGCGATTCGCCGCAATGAAGTTGCCATGCAATTGCAGCAAGCTCACACGGCCACTCACGTGCGTGGAGCCTACGAAGCCAACCGACGTCGAGCCTCATGATCGAGAATACGACCAACATGACCGACGAGGCATTGGAACCGGCAAACACCGAGTTCAGCGTAGAAGATCTGTTCGCGCCGGGTGCGGAAATTGATCTTGAAGCCGTGCTTGGAGCCTGGCACACGGCCACGGTGCGGTTGGAGCGCACGCACGAAACGCTGTGCGGCGAGGTGGCACGACTAACCAAAGAACTGGAAGTAAAAAATCGTGAGCTGGCGCGCAAGAACCGTTTGGCCGACCTGGGCCAAATGGCTTCGCATGTTGCTCACGAAGTGCGAAACAACCTTGTACCAGTTTCGCTTTACATGACTTTGCTACGACGACGGTTGTCCGAAGATTCGGGCAGCCTCAGTATTTTGTCCAAGATCGAGGCAGGGTTTACCGCCCTGGATGCAACCGTGAACGATCTCTTAAGCTTTACCGCCCATCGTCAACCCCAGTGGCAAACGTTCTTAGTCTGCGATCTCGTCGAAGAGGTTTGCGAGTCGCTGGAACCACAGCTCGATGCCCAGATGATCGATGTGGAAATTGACGTGCCGCCCAACACGCTGCTGACGGCAGATCGTGAAATGTTCCGCCGAGCCGTTTTGAACCTCGTATTGAACGCGATCGACGCGATGCGTGGTGGCGGTGAGCTCGTCATCACCTCCTACGATAGCCCTCGCGGGTTCGAGCTAGAGGTGGCCGACAGCGGCCCGGGGCTCACCGAAGAACAAAAACGCAAGGCTTTCGAGCCATTCTTCAGCACCAAGCAAAACGGCACAGGGCTTGGCCTTTCGATCGTTTACCACGTTGCCGAAGCCCACGGCGGCACGGTGATTGCCATGAACTGCCCGGAAGGCGGAGCCGCGTTCACGATCAAGATTCCACGCAAGGTAATGCGAGCAGCCGCATGAGTCGCAAGACGAAACCAAACAATCCGCCCCGCGTGCTCGTGGTAGACGATCATGCATCAGCCCGCGAAGCGGTTGCAGACGTGCTGCGCGCAGGCGATTACGACGTGGTCACTTGCGCGAGTGCCGCCGAGGCACTAAGCCGGCTGTCGGCTTCGTCGGCAGACGTTGTGGTGACCGACTTGCAGATGCCGGGAATGGACGGCCTCGAATTCATTTGCGAAATCGAGCGTCGTGGTCTCGATGTGCAAGTTCTTATGATCACGGCGCATGCCTCGATCGCATCGGCGGTCGAAGCCATGCGTCACGGTGCTTTTGACTACCTGGAGAAACCGTTCGATGCGTTGAAGTTGGAACGAAGCGTTGCCCAAGCCTGTGAACGAAAGCGGCTGTTCCAACAGTCGAGTGCAATCGCAGCAGGTGAAGTCAGCAGCGCTCATGTTTCCGAACCAAGTTTGGCAATGGCTTCGTCGTGCCCTTCTATGATCGGCAACAGCGTGGCGATGCATCAGCTCCGCCGACGAATTTCTCAAGTTGCCGCGACTGATGAAACGGTGCTCATCTGTGGTGAAAGCGGGACCGGCAAGGAATTAGTTGCCAAGACGATTCATTCGTTGAGCCAGCGCGCGGCGGGCGCTATGGTGAGTCTGAACTGCCCTGCACTGTCGGCCCAGCTTACGGAGAGCGAGTTATTTGGGCACAAACGAGGCGCTTTTACCGGTGCGGAAAGCGATCGCACGGGGCGTTTCGAGATGGCCCACGGTGGCTCGATACTGCTCGACGAAGTGACAGAAATCGACATCGCGCTGCAAGCAAAACTATTGCGAGTGCTTCAAGAGCGGTCGTTCGAACGCGTCGGCTCCAGTGAAACAATTCATGTGGATGTGCGAGTTCTGGCGACAACTAACCGCGACTTGCCGCGGGAAATCACTGCTGGCCGCTTCCGCGAAGACTTGTATTACCGGCTGGCTGTGGTCCCCATCGTGGTGCCGCCGCTACGCGAGCGAACTGGCGACGTGCTTGAGTTGGCTGACTACTTCCTGGCGCAAGCTGCGGAACGGTTGAACCGCGGACCGTTCGTGCTGGACGCAAACGCGAGAGCACTGCTTGAATCCTATGCGTGGCCCGGCAATGTACGCGAACTACAAAATATAGTGACGCGCGCATGCGTGTTGAATCAAGGCGATTCGATTCGCGCAGAGGAGATTCGGCCCTGGTTACAAATCGACGCGACGCGAGAACCGGATGCCACCGAGCAAGTTGACCTGCCTGTGGGAATAACGCTTGACGAAATAGAACGCCGCATGATTGTGGCGACCCTGGAGCAACACCATGGTCACCGTGCGCGTGCGGCCGAGGCACTTGGAATCGGACTCCGCACGTTAAGCGGAAAACTGCGTGAATACGGATACGCCCCGAGAGAAAAGGATTTTGCCAGTAGTCGCTAGCGGCAGTTTGTGCCGCAGCCAATCGGCACAAACTGCCGTTGGCGGCGCGTCAAGGTTTACTGAAATGGAAACGGCCTTGCTTGCATCCGACTGATCGGCATGCGGCACGGAGGTTGCAATGCTTTCATCATTATTCCAATCATCGTCGTTGCCGGTCCTCGAGCAGGTCGTGAACTTTACCGAGGCGCGGCACGGTGTTCTGGCGGGCAATATCGCCAACATTGACACACCAGGATATAAAACGCGCGACCTTTCGCCCGAGTTGTTCCAAAAGAGCCTGAAGGAGGCCGTAGAAACTCGGCGGAACCCGGACCTACACAAGTACGAAGGCGATCCGTTTTCCTCCCCCGTCGAGGTAAATCGAGTTCGACAGGAAAATGAAAGGGCAGCCTTCGCAAAAGTCAGGGGCTCGATGAAAAGCATTCTGCGACACGACCTGGTGGACGTGAGCATGGAAGAGCAAGTGAACGAAATCGTGAAAAACCAGCAACAACACAACTTTGCGATTGGGATCATGAGCGCTCAATTTCGTTTGTTGCGCGCGGCCATCACCGAACGAGTGGCCTAGTTTAGGGCGCAGTTAAGAGCGAGAAGCCGGCAACGGAGGACATTCAATGTTTGCAAGTTTTGACGTGAGCACGAGTGGATTGGTCGCCCAGCGGGCGCGGATCAATGCCATCTCCTCGAACATTGCCAACATGTCGACGACTCGCAACGAACGCGGCGAGGTGGAACCTTACCAAGAGCGTTTCGTGATCTTCGAAACAGATGCCTCGATTTCAACTTCCGGCGGCGGTGCTGGGGTTAAGATCGCCGGCGTGGAGAAATCGGACGAACCACCGCGAATGAAGTACGAGCCGGGCCATCCGGATGCTGATGCCCAGGGCTTCGTCCACTATCCGTCAATCGATATGACAACCGAGTTCGTCGATGCGATTGAAGCCACTCGGTCGTATGAAGCAAACGTCGGTGTCATTGAAATCTCGAAGGACATGGTGAACCAAACACTGAGAATTATTGCATGAAGAGGAGTGAGTGGGTGAGATAAGTGATTAGGTGTAACTATCAAACGCTAATCGTTGGAACCCCACACATTGAAATATGAGCGCGATTAACAACATATCGACGTCGCAAGCGTTGTCGATGCCACAAATGCCGGGCATGGAAGGCCAAACGGTCGGTGGACCGTCGTTCAAAGACATGCTGGTCGATTCGATACAGCAAGTGAACACGATGCAGTTAGAGGCCGACCAAGCCGTGGAGTCGATGTTCACCGGGGGCGACGTAAACCCGGCTGAGGTTCTCACTGCGGTGCAGAAGGCCGACCTTGCGTTTCGCCTCACGATGCAGATGCGGAACAAATTGATGGACGTGTATCAGGAAATTAAAGATATCCGGATTTAGCTGGGGGCACGGAGCATTTAGTGCGTGGCATGAAGCCGGCACTGCATGCTCCTAGCTCCCTGCTCTAATGCTCTCGAGGTCCACGGATGGATTTTGTGAATAAGTCAATCGCTCAAGTGAGCGATCTGTTTCGATCGATGACGCCCGGCGCACGGATTACGACCGGCCTGTTGATGGCGGTTGTCGTGATCAGTGTCGGCTACCTGTTTCGCCAAGGCGCGTCTGGACCAGACGTTTATCTGTTCGGCGGTGAGCCGCTTTCGGACGGCCAGTTGATTCGCATCGAGGCGGCCATCGCTCAGGCTGGCCTCTCGGGTTACTCACGCGAAGGACACCGAATTTGTGTTCCGGCAGGTCAGCAAGCCAAGTACCTGGCGGCCGTAGCAGACGGCGGAGCATTGCCCCAGAACTTCAGCACCATTTTGGAAAATGCGGTCAACAAGGGAACTCCTTGGGAGTCTTCCACCACGCAACGCGAACGTTTGAAAGTGGCGAACCAGCAGACGCTTTCGGAAATTGTTAAGGCCATGCCGTGGGTGGATGATGCCGTGGTGATCTATCACGAGCAAGAAGCACGAGAAAGTGGACGGCTCGCCCCCATCAAACGCATAACGGCCTCGGTGAACGTACGGCCGACTCTTGGAGAAACGCTGGATGCTCGACGTGCTCGCATGTTGCAGAAGCTCGTGGCAAGCGCGGTAAATATGGACGCCACGAACGTAAATGTGACCAACCTGGGCAACGGCGGCTCTTACGGCGAAGGAGGCGATATGTCTCCGGAGATTTTCGAGAGCGAATACTACCAAACCAAAGTGGCCTTCGAGTTGCAGAAACGCCAGAGCATTATGGATTTGCTGCGCGACATACCGGGGGTAAGCGTGCAAGTAAACGCCGAGCTCAACGACACGGCCGAGGAAGTTACAACGACCGTGAAGCCTGATGAAAAAGGCACGGTGCGACGTGAAGTTGATTCGGAAGAATCATCGACGCAGGTAACTGGCAACACGGCAGGGCAACCAGGGTATTTTTCACAGGGGCCAAGTCGTGTGCCGCCGACACGCGTTGGTGAAAACAAGAGTGAAACCAAGAATAAGGTCACCGAAACAGACAATGTGGTGGGAATCACCAACAGCCGACTTGTGAAAAGCGATTTCACGCCTAAAGAAGTTTGGGCAACGGTTACCGTGCCGAGTGTTTATATCGAACAAATTTGGAAATCGCGCAATCCAGCGGCAACCGATGTCCCCAAGGCGGACGACTTGAAAATCGTCAAAGACGAAGTCATTGGCAAGATTGAAGACATTGTTGAACCTTTAGTGCGGTTACAGATCAACAAGGGGCAAACGACTTATAAATATGTGCGCGTCGTGGTGCTCGACTCCTTGCCGGGGCCGGTGATCGTCCCACCTTCGATGGTGAGCCAAGCCACTGCTTGGGCTGGCCGATCGTGGAGCACCTTGGCCATGCTCGGCGTGGCATTTTTCAGCCTGCTCGTGTTACGAGGCGTGGTGAAAAATGGGCCGTCGCCCGATGAAGCAAGTTCGGCATCCGGTCCTTCGCTATCGCTCCACACGGAAGGCGCAACCAGCGGAGGAGCGAGCAAGAACGACGAAGCCGACGAGGAACGGCCACGCCTCCGCCTTAAAAAGTCCAACTCACTGAAGGACGACTTGGTGGATATCGTGCGCGAAGACCCAGACGCTGCGGCCGACATCTTGCGTTCGTGGATCGGTAAAGCGGGCTGATCGTCACGCCTATGATTCGTGTGGATCGTACTCGCAAGATTCAATCAAACAACGACTGATATAACGTGCAGACCAACACTTCAAACTCGAACTTACGAAAAGCTGCCGTGCTGCTACGCAGCGTAGACGCGGAAACCGCGGCCGCGTTGTTGGGGCAACTTTCGACCGAGGAAGCTGCTACGCTACGCGAGGCAATTCGCGCCCTTGGTGCTGTCGATCCTGAAGAACAGGCGGATGTAGCAGCCGAGTTTCGCCGCGAGCGGCCGATTGCGTCGCAACCGGCTAGCGTGGGTGTCGAGCTTGAGCTTTCAAATAGCGAGGCATTACCGAGTGTCGCCACAGTGGATGCGGCTGCGTTTGCTAATGCTCCGAGACGCTTCGAGTTCTTGGAAAGTGCGTCTACAAATACCGTCGCGGCGTACTTGGCGCGCGAACAAGCGCAAACGATCGCGGTAGTGCTTTCGCATTTGCAGCCAGCGCGGGCGGCCCTGGTGCTGGCAGCTTTGCCGGAAAATATTCAAGCTACCACCATGGAGCGGCTTGCCTGCTTGGGCGATACCGATTCTGACGTGGTGAACGTCATCGAACACGAACTAACAAGTTGGCTGAAAAAACGCAGTGTGGATGGCGAAATCCGAGGCCGTCGACGGGATACCGTATCGACGATTCTGGCAGCAGCCGATTCCAAGACGCGAAGCGCTATCGTTGCTAACTTGAAGTCGCGCAATGTCAGCTTGGCGGAAGGGATGGGTCCTCAGCCCCGCGAGAGGGCGAAGTTCGAGGCCAAGCCGCGTGACGATGAGTATCGCATTGTCAAATCGATGGCAAAACGGCATCAACTTGGCACACAACTCAAATCGTTGCTGCCAGAAAGCACCCTTCCCGCTTCCGTTGTGACCACTAAGCAGGTGCAAATCAATCGCTTAGATGCGCCACCGGCCCCAATTGTGCCCTCAACACCACAGCCAGTGCGATCCGCTATTTCAACCATCGAATTCGATCAAATCGAGCATTTGGATGCTCGCATGTTCGCACGGCTACTTGCTGTGGCAGATCCGAATGTTCTTGCGCTCGCGCTAGCGGGATCAAGTGACAGCCTCGTTGATCGAGTTTGCGATCAAATGCCCAAGCGAATCGCGAAGGAATTTCGTCGGCAGTTGCGCCGGCTGGGGCCAACTCGCTTGAGCGATGTGGAACAAGCACAACAAGCGATTGCGGAGCTGGCGACCGAACAAATATCGCAATATCGGGACACGCCGAAGCACGAGACCGCCAGCCGAGCGAGTGCATAAAAACGGCCAAGCCGAAGTTATTAACGAAACAATATCGTTTATGGCAACAATTATTCGAAAGAACGGAACCCGATTGTCGTCGAGCGAAAGCTCGCCGCAGCCGGTGGCGTTTAGTTTTGTCGACATGCAAGGGCAAGCCGAGGATTACCTCGACTCGGTTCGCGCCGAGGCTGCAAAAATTGTGCAACAAGCGAATCGTGATGCGGAGAAAATCCGCCGCGAGGCAGAGGCGGCTGGCCAAAAGGCGGCTCAAGAAGCGGCTGAAAAAGTGCTCGACGAAAAAGTGACCCAGCGTATGGCGACGGTAATTCCGGCACTGCAAGACTTGGTGAAACAAATCGACGATGCACGCGGCGAAATGCAGGCACACTGGGAGCGATCGGCACTGCAAGTGGTAACGGCGATTGCCGAGCGGGTCATTCGGCGAGAGTTGCGTAGCGATCCACAAATCACACTCGATACGGTCGCAGAAACCTTGCGGCTGGCTGCGGGTTCGTCTGAAATGACGTTGCATTTGAACCCTGTCGATTACTCGAACCTTGGTCCACAAGTAGAACGGCTTGCGAACGCGCTATGTAAACTGTCGCCGAGCCAAATCGTGGCGGATAACGCGATCTCACCGGGAGGTTGCCTAGTGCAAACGCGATTCGGTGAAGTCGATCAACGAATTGAAGCTCAATTGTGCCGGATTGAAGAAGATTTAGCGTAAGGCACCTGGCTCCCGAATATCGAACACCACTCGCATCGAAGTATGAACGGCACCACCCTATCACTACTCAACCGCTGTATGACGGCATCGCTTGTTGGCAGCGTCGTTGAAACAGTGGGCATGACTGCGGCTGTGGCAGACTTTCCCGCACCGGTCGGGGCGCTCGTGCAGATCGAGCGCGCCTCGGATGCGCCTGTAGAAGGCGAGGTGGTTGGTTTCCGCGATGGGCTCACGCTTGTGTATTTGATGACGTCCTCGGCGGGAGTGCGGCGAGGAAACCGCGTTCGGCTGGTGAAATCAAGCGGCCTGCTGCGGGTCGGGCGTGGGCTTTTGGGACGGGTTATCGACTCACGCGGACGCTGCATTGATGGACGACCACAACCGGTGCTTACGGACCGAGTGGAGCGTGACGGTTTGCCCCCTTCTCCGGTCGAGCGCCCGCGCATTTCGGAACCACTAGGAACAGGCGTGCAAGCGATCGACGCCCTGCTCACATGTGGCCGAGGCCAGCGATTGGGAATTTTCGCCGGCTCAGGTGTCGGCAAAAGCGTACTCCTGGGCATGATGTGTCGTTACACGAACGCCGATGTGATCGTGACAGGGCTGATCGGTGAACGTGGTCGCGAAGTGAACGACTTTCTGGAACGCGATTTAGGCCCCGAAGGAATGGCCCGTAGCGTGGTGGTGGTCTCCACCAGCAATGAGCCGGCACTTGCACGCGTGCAAGCCGCATCGACAGCGACCGCTGTGGCGGAGTATTTCCGCGATCAAGGCAAGAATGTGTTGCTGCTTATGGATTCGGTGACACGTTTCGCTCTGGCCCAACGGGAAATCGGGCTAGCAGCAGGAGAGCCGCCCACGACGCGTGGCTATCCGCCCTCAACATTTGCATTGTTGCCAAGACTTGTGGAACGGGCCGGGCAGACGCGTGAAGGAAGCATTACGGCATTCTACACGGTACTGGTCGAAGGCGACGACGAAAACGAACCTATCGCCGATGCAGTGCGAGGGTTGCTCGATGGCCATATTTGGCTTTCCCGAAAACTGGCCGCCAAGGGACATTTTCCAGCGATCAATGTGCTATCGAGCATTAGTCGTTTGATGAAAGACGTCACCAAGCCAGAGCATCGTGCGGCAGCTCAAATTATTCGCCAGCTGATGTCGGCCTACGCCGAACATGAAGACTTGCTGTCGATTGGCGCGTATCGCAAGGGCAGCAACCGCACGGTGGATGCGGCCGTCGATATGCGCGACGCGATCGACAACTTGTTGCGGCAAGCAATCGACCAGTCGTCGCCGTTGGAGTTAACGACACAGCGTTTGGTGGCGGTGGCCACTCAATGCCAAAACAAATTGAGTGCCTCCGGGGGGCAAGTATCGAATTCAGCAGTTGTAGCTGGAGGCGCGCCGGTAGCTGCGTAACGATATGGCAAAGTACAAATTTCGATTGGCCACCTTGCAAAAAGTTCGCGAAGCGAAACGCGATCAGCAGAGACAAGCGTTAGCTGAGGCGTTTCGCGCGGAACAAGTGCTATCGGAGGCCCGAGCTGAAATCACCGCCGAAGAAATCGAGCTGCGCGAAATGCAACACGCAGCCGTCCAAAGCAAATATTTGGATGTAAACCGGTTGCTCGAAGCCCAGCGTTATGAATTGTTACTCAAAGCCCGGGCCATGGAATTAGCGAAACAGGCAACGTTACTCAGCGCAGAAACTGAACGGCGGCGTCAACTGCTCATCGAGGCAGACCGCGACGTTCGGGTGTTAGAAAAGTTGGACGAGCGACATCGTCGGGAACATGAACAGCAACGTCGACGGGCAGAGTGCAAGGCGATGGACGAAGTGGCCTCGAATCGACAGAAACCCCACTAAATTTGTCGACGCGGCCCCTGGAAAGAAGTCGCGATTAAACAGTTATGGACAAGATCATCAATCTTTTGTTTTCACTTATTGCCTACTTTTGCGTGGCAACAGTGATCACCCTTGCGCTGCTACTGGGTTACATGTGGCACACCGATCGGCTGAACGACGAAAAGATGTTCCGAATTATCGCCCTGCTCCACGACGTTGATCTGCAGCAAATCGCGCAAGCTCATAAACAAACCGGCGATGAGATACCCGCCGAGGAACCATCGGTATACGACGTGATGCACAAACAACAAGTACACGATCGCAACTATGAAGTGAAATTACTTGCACTTCAGCGAGGAAAGCAAGATTACGACCATCGGTACCAGGAACTCAAAAAGGAAATCGATCGCTACGACCGGCTAGCCCAAGATTGGCAAAACAAGCTCAAGCAACAGGAGGAGGTCACTAACCAGAAGAATGTGGCAAAAGTTGTTTCACAACTTGAACAGGTAAGGCCTGAAGTGGGCAAGGCCGAGCTGTTGCGTTGGATCGATGAGGGGCGCATCGACGACGCTATTGTTCTGATGAGCAAAATGTCGGAAACAAAATTGGGCAAGATTCTCAAGACGTTCGAAACCGATACGGAACTAGACACGCTGCACGAAATTCACGAGCGCATCATCGGCGGCAACAAAGAAACCCAACAACTTGAAAAAGCACTAGACGAGATCAAATCACCGTCGGAGAGCGCGAGCTAACCACCTAGCAGGAAGCGAATATGAGCCGAACTAATATCGACTACCTGTTTCAGGTCACGACCCCGTCTCTCGACCGCTCAATGATTAGCGGTGCGCGTCATGACGAACAACGCCCGCCATTTGGCGATCTGTTGAGTCGTGCGTCCACTACTCCCACGACAAGTACAACGCCACCTCGTCCAGAAGATCGAGGTAACTCTCTTTCACAGAACGGCAAACCAACTGCCATACCAGCGCAAGAGAGTCCTATTGCTAACACCAATACTTCCGGAGAGGGAGCCGATCAATCGACCGATTTGTCATCGGAATCAGCAGGCTCGACGACTTCTGAGAATGAAGCCGTAGAATCGAGCGTAACAGAGCACGAGTCTAATTCTGAGGAGAAAACTGAGGACAATGACGCGGCATCCGAGGCCCTCGACGCCATCGCCGCTGCCGTTGAACCGACTGTAGCAAAGGCCTCCGCAGTCGGAAAAACCTCTGAAAAAACCAAGCTCACAGAATCTGCGGCGGCAAATAGCAAGGCCCTCAGCGAAGAACAGAAATCTGCCGCTCAACAGAACACTGCAGGAACAAAGAAAGCTCGGTCGGGTGAGAGCCGAGGCGCGGGCATCGCCCAACCGGCAGAGGGGTTTTCTGAAAACGATGGCGAGGCGCTAGCTCAAACTGCTCAGCCCGAGCAGCTCAATACGCCTGTTGGTGCTTCCGAAACCAAAGCAGCCCAAACTTCGAAGGAAAAAGCCAACTCCTCCGGAAATAGAGACGGAGATCGTAAGGCTACACAGGCAACGGATGGAGCAGAAGTTGCCTCGGGTGACAAACCGCAAAACCCACATGGCGAAGCAATCGCTACAAAGCTGGACGATCAATCGAATAACAAAACCAAGGCAGAGTCAGCCGATCGCAAGAAAACGAGCAACTTGGGCACGCGTGTTGATAACAATACGGCCCCAGCACCGCAAGCTGCGGAAGCTATTCCTGCTACCGAGCAGGCGACTGCGTCTCAGGTTGCCAATGTGTTAGTAAATACTGCCCAAGCAACTGCCGCGGCAGTTGAACAAGCAAACGATGCGGCCGCTACCAAGACAGGCACAGCCAAGCAAGAATCGGTAACCTCGTTCAATAATCGTCTTCATCCCAACAATGTAACGAACAAACGTGCGGCAGAAGGCATGGAGGCGGAAGATGCGCCTCGCATAGATCCGGCAAGATTCGTCGGACGAATTGCAAAGGCATTTCAAGCGGCTCAAGAACGCGGTGGAGTGTTACAGATACGTTTGAGCCCACCCGAACTCGGCGCGATGCGGATGGAGCTTACGGTAAAAGACGGTGTAATGACCGCATCGCTAGAAACAGATAATCTGGCAGCGAAGCAAGTGTTGCTCGACAACTTGCCCGCACTCCGTGAGCGATTAGCAGAGCAGAATATTCGCATTGATCGATTCGATGTGGAAGTACGTCGCGAAGCCACCGATGGACAACCGGATGGCCGCACGATGCAGGATCAACAACAAACGCAGCAGGGCCAAGCTGGGCGTCGGCCAACCATGACGCGTACGCTGGAAACCGTTTCGGCCTCTCCCGCAATTCCCATGGTGCCAACTCCGGTGACAAGTTCAGTAATCAATTTGGTGGCGTAGTAAACACAGGCCTGGGCATCGGAGATGCCTTGATAGGAAGCCGCTGCCAAGGAAGGTAAACGTATGACTCGCGTTTCTTCAAATACCCCAACGACGCAAGCTCAACAGCGCACGTCTACCGATGCGATCAACGACATCGACCTGGGTACGTTCCTGCAACTTCTGATCACCGAGATGCAGAATCAGGATCCACTCAACCCGCTCGATAACAAAGATATGTTGGCTCAAATCAGCCAATTGCGCGAGGTTGGAGCAACTGACAAGCTGACAAGTACTTTGAATTCGGTGCTGCTCGGTCAAAGTATCGCCAGCGCGACGAACCTCATCGGTGCCGAAGTCGATGCCGTGTCTGACGACAATCAAAAAATTACGGGCATCGTTAAACAAGTTGCCATTGAAAATGGCGAGCCTCGGCTGATCATCGACAGCGCCTTTGGTGCCACTCCTTCCATCGAGCAAGGCAACATGGCACAAGGCAAGTACAGCTACCGGGTGGTTTGGCTCGACGAAAACGGAACCATGAAGGGGCTCGAATTGGCTGGTGAAAATGCCGTGTCGACACCGGGCGGCTACTATCAGTCGGTGCGAATCGAGAACTTACCCCAAACCCCGGGACCAAAACAAATTTATCGCACCGACAAGTCGGGCGAAGGCGACTACAAGCTCGTTGCTACCGTCACGGATGGCAAACAATCGTCGTATCTCGATAAAACTGCTGATGCAGAACTTTCGGAGACACGACTAACCGCACCGTTCCAACTGGAATCGATTATCGGGCGTCGCTACCGCGTAAAGCTCGGGAACATTGGAGAAATTCGCGTACCGAAAGTGGCCATCACGCCCGGCGAAACCGAAAACAATTCCGGCACTAAAACAGAACCGGGTACGTCGCCGACCGAAGGCGAAGACACAAGCACCAACGAAACTTGATTTAGAAGTTTGCTGGTACAGCACACGAAATAATTATTGCTCTCGAAACAGGAACAGAACCAAACCGATCTCACCGAGGTCGGCTCTACATGGGGAGTGTGATCTATGGGTTTACAATCCGCAATGACGACCGCCCTCACGGGCTTGCAAGGTGCCGAAACGATTATCGACGTGGTGGGTAACAACGTGGCCAACTCGGGCACCACCGGTTTCAAAGAGTCCAATGTGCTGTTCGCGACGCAATTTCTGCAAACGCAAAGCATTGGTTCAACCCCCTCGGCCGGGCGCGGCGGTACGAATCCCCGGCAAGTCGGTCTTGGCGTGAAAGTAGCGGCGATCAATCCGAATTTCAGCCAGGGTACGATTGAAATCAGTTCCAACCCGCTCGATGTGGCCATCCAAGGCGACGGCTTTCTGATTGTGCAGGGGCCGCAAGGCAACCTGTATACACGCAACGGCCAAATTCAAACCAATAGTGCTAACGAGCTGGTTACAGTCACGGGCAACAGGTTGCTTGGCTACACGATCGACGACGATTTCAACGTCGTGCGCACGGGCGACTTGGTACCGTTGAGAATCCCGTTGGGTAGCTCCCCCGTAACGCAGCCAACGCAGAACACTTATTTCCAAGGCGTGCTCACACCATCGGCGGCGGCGGGTACCGTTCCACCGATTGCGTCGATTATTTCATCGGAAGCGCTTGGCGATGCTTCCTATTTATTCCCAAGCGACTCGAATTTTAATTCAGGCGACGCACAAGCAGTCACATCGCCAAACATTAGCGGCGTTGCTTCCTCATCGCCGGCGACCGGAACCAGCCTGGCTGCGGGCGATTACCGTTACCGCGTTACCTGGTACACGAATGACGGTAACGGCAGCATGCTGGAGAGCCCTGCAAGCACCAGCATCAATGTTCTTGGTGTTTCAGCGGGCGACGAAGTCCAGCTTACAAGTCTTCCTACAGATGGCAGCGCTTCGGCAATTTGGGCGGGACGCCGTATTTACCGCTCCATCGACAACGGTACCTACGAATTGATCGGCCAGATTGGCGATTTGACAACCGCAAACTTTGTGGATGATGGAACAGCTACACCTGGCGCTGCACTCGATACCACAACCCTAGCACAAGGCAATTACAGTTACTACGTAACATTCGTAAATGGCAACGACTTGGGCGAAGAGAGTCGCCCATCCCAACGAATTGGCCCAATTGCTTCTGGTATTGATGGGCGTATTCGGATTGATAATTTACCCCAACCAACAGCACCATTCACGCAAATCCGAATTTATCGCAACTTGGCGAACAGCGCATCTACCTACCACCTGGTGGATACTCTCGACGCGGGGACCACAACATTCATCGATAAGATGCCGGATGCTACCATTCAAGGCAATCCACAGATCGACTTGATCGGCGTCAAAGCCACTAGTGGTACGCTACTAACGAATGTCGTAAGCCGCGATGGAGACACCTACATAAGGCCGTTTGAAGAAGGCGTGCTTAGCTTCTCAGGCAGGCGTGGAGGGCGCGAACTAGGTGCCAAGCAGCTTACGATTACTTCGAGCACCACGGTCCAAGATCTCATCGATTTCATGAAGCAATCGATGGGGATCATCACGAACGACCAGAACGAGTCGCTCCAGCTAGCCGGTGGACAAATCAACAACGGCATTATCGAGTTTACCTCGAATGCGGGTAACGAAAACGCGTTAGGCGTAGCTCAGACTTCACTCAGGATGACGCCGACGGGTTCAACAACGGCAAAGCCGATTAACCTGGACTTTACCGAAACTCGCAGCGAGGTGGGTGGAGGTTCAACTACTGACTTTGTCGTGTTCGATTCGCTTGGTACGGCGATCAACGTTCGCCTCACCACCGTGCTCGAGGCAACGGAAAATAGCTACACCACCTACAGGTGGTTTGCAACGTCTGACAATAACGAACCGCTCAACGGTGTTTCAACAGCCGTAGGGACGGGCACCATTACGTTCGACGGAAACGGTATTATCCAAGGCGATCCTCGGGTAAGTATTTCTATTAGCCGCGATAAATCCGCCGCGGAATCGCCGCTCGAATTCTTTCTCGATTTTAGCCAAGTAAGCGGTCTCGATCTAAAGAACAGTCTCGGAGAAAGCGTGAGCTCGGTAAGCATGACGCGGCAAGACGGCTTCCCGCCTGGTACGCTCTCGAGCTTCATGATTACTGAAAGTGGTTTGATTCGCGGCATTTTCAGCAACGGTGCGGAACGACCACTGGGGCAAATCGCCATGGCCCGCTTCGCCAACAATGGCGGCTTGCAGCAAGTGGGCGAAAACATGTTTGCCCAAGGAGTTAACTCAGGCGAAGCCATTATCGGCGATCCCGGTGAAACGGGGATTGGAACACTCACGGCTGGCGCGCTGGAGCTTTCTAATACCGACATCGGCCAGAACCTGATCAAGCTGATACTGGCCTCGACCCAATACCGAGGTGGTGCTCGGGTAATCACTACGGCACAGCAATTGTTGGATGAGCTTTTAGCCCTACGGAGGTAAAGGTTTTCAGATCCTATATTACACGCAGTCGTTTTTGGCCATTTGAAAAACACGGCAAGACGGCTGGTTTACCGCTAACTGTAAGCTACGTTTGGATGGATCGCGCACGCCTAATGGTTCTGCGCGTTACCCTTAAAACGAAAACGCTAGTTGTAACGGTTAGCGGAGGCTCAAACAGTGGCCGACGAAGCTGAAAATCACGATTCTGTCAACAAGCCGCAAGGCCGAGGGATGTTCACCATCATCAAGGCGGTGGCGTTTGTCTCGGTGATCGTTGTCGTTGAAATCGTGGTCGCATCAATGATCACACCTTCGGCGCAAGAAACCGAAAAGCTTGCGCACGAGCTTGCGGCCGCTTCGCACGGTGAAGAATCGTCTGAGCACGGCGATGACTCTGCCCACAACAATGGCCATGGGCACCATAACACACACAAACTGCGTGAAGTGGCCCTCGGCTCCTACAATGTGACTCGTTTTAATCCCGCCACGAATACGACGCTGGCCATTGATTTTGAATTGTATGGCACGGTGCTAGCAGAGAATGCAACCGAATTTGAGCACCTTTTCGAGAACAGCAAAGCCCGAATTCGCGAACAAGTAACGATGACGCTGCATGGTGCTGATTCGACCAACCTCACCGATGCCGGGCTGGGCTTGATCAAACGCCAGATTTTAGAGAAAACCAACCGCGCGATCGGTGAACCCATGCTGAAGGAAGTGCTTTTCAGCAAGTTCAACTTCGTGGAGCGGTGATTTCGCATCGCTACGTAACGATCGGGAATGGATTCCCATGGCAGATTCGCCTGAAATATCGAGTCAAGATGAAATCGCACGGTTATTGGCCGAAGCTCAAACTGCTTCGGACGATGTGTCTGCGCCCGAAGGCCAAATAGACTCCTTGCTGAAGCAGGCAGAGTCGGCCTTGTCTGAGATGGAAGAAGCAACAGAACTTCCACCTGGCATCAAACCGTTTGAGTTCAAGGATTTAGCGGGCACCACCCCATCGAATGAATCGGCAAGCCTCGACTTGCTGCGCGACGTCCAGCTCGACCTGAAAATCGAGTTGGGGCGTACTCAGATGCATCTGGAAGATGTACTGCGATTGAAAAGCGGTGCTGTGGTAACGCTCGACAAGCTCGCCGGCGACCCTGTGGACATCTACGCCAATGGCCGCCTCATTGCTCGCGGCGAAGTGCTCGTGCTGAACGACAACTTCTGCGTGCGAATCGCTGAATTAATCGCCGACGACGAACTGGCGGCTTAACGGATAGCGATGCTACTAATGCGGGCATTCAGCCGCTGACAGGCGATTGATCTGGCCCTTTTTGCAGGGCGACTCTATAAGCTAGCCCGCGTCGATGCCGCATCGGCCACCTCTTCAAATGCTTATCTCCGTGCGTCGGCTTCCGCCGCTGTTATCGAACGATGAACAAACTCATTCGACTCACTGCGTGCTCACTCTTGATAGTCTGCTTAGCCAATTTCACTCAGGCGCAAACGGCTGCCGGGCCGCCAGATTGGAATGACAAGGCATCGGTTTATCTTTCGAGAACACACCAAGAACAGCCCGAGCCCCCGGTTGCGTCAGAATCAGAAGCAGTACTTGGCAAACAGGAACCTGCTTCGCTACCTCCTATAGATGCGTTACCGCTCCCCGCCACCCCAGAACACGGCCATGCGGCAGACAAAGTCATTGTGGATTCGGCTGTGGTTCCCGCAGCTACTGAGCTGAGGTCGGAGCAAGTCGCCCCGCCAGTGGATGCGATCCCCATGGATAGCCGCCGGCTTGCGCCTCCTAGCTCGCCACCACAATCAACAGCCATCAACAATGGAAGTATGACGGCCGGTGTTGCCTCTAGACGGATTGTTGATTTCGGCGTCCCGACCCATTCTCTGTACACGATTGGGAGTGCGTTAGCGATCGTCATTGGCGCGTTTCTGTTGTTTGCCTACGCGATTCGGCGTAGTTCGCAGCGGGCGGCTGGTCGTGGACAACTGCCCCCCGATGTGGTGAGCGTTCTAGGCCGCGTGCCCCTCGCGGCTCGACAATTTGCCGAGTTGCTGCGAGTGGGAAACAAGCTGGTGCTCGTCTCGCTAACTCCCGGCGGTGCCGAAACACTCACCGAAGTGACTGATCCGGTGGAAGTGGACCGACTGGTGGGACTTTGCCAACAAAAGAACAAGCACAGCACAACACAAGCTTTCGAACAAGTGTTTCAACAAATGTCGGTCGAACCGGCAGCTGGCGGCTTTCTCGGCAATGAACCGATGCCGTCGTTTGCTTCACCAGCAGGCGCGTATCGCGCAAGCCGCGGAGGCAACCAGCGTGCTTAGCACACGTGCAACAACACGACGCGCGCTCACCCTCGCCGCTATAATAGGTGGCATTTGCACCTCCGCGCCAACGTTTGCACAAGCGGTATCCCTGCCGTCCGTCGTACCACAGGACATTGGCGGTCCTGAGCAATGGACAAGCCCGCAAGGCTTGGCATCGACGCTGCAAGTCATGTTGTTGCTGACGGTCGTCAGCCTCGCTCCGGCAATCTTGCTTATGACGACCAGCTTCGTGCGAATCATTGTTGTGCTCGGCCTGCTGCGACAAGCGCTCGGTACTCAGCAGTTGCCGCCAAGCCAGGTCGTCACTTCGATTGCACTATTCATGACGCTACTTCTCATGGCCCCCGTATGGAAAGAAGCCTATGACCGAGGAATTAAGCCATACACGAACAACGAAATCAGCCTAGAAACGGCGTTCAATCGAGGCGTTGAGCCCGTGCGACGATTCATGTCGCAACAAATTCAACGCACGAAGAACGACGATGATGTCTATCTCTTTTTACGTTACATACCGGAGCAGATCGATTCGACGACTGGCAAAGCGTCAGACTATGTGTATTACGATGCAGGCGAAGGTGAAACCGAGGTGCCACTGATGGCACTGCTGCCAGCCTTCATGTTAAGCGAGCTTAAAACGGCCTTCTTGATCGGGTTCCGAATTTACCTGCCGTTTGTGATTCTCGACATCGTCGTCGCAAGCGTCACCATTTCCATGGGCATGCTCATGCTGCCGCCCGTTTTGATTTCGTTACCGTTCAAATTATTACTGTTCGTATTAGTCGATGGCTGGCACTTGGTGGTCGAGATGCTTATGGACAGCTTCCACCTTACCGGGTTCGGTTGATGCTCGCTGTTGATCGAACCAATCGCTTCACTCCAGCACCTAAATGCTTCTAATCCCCACCACTAGCACCCCACCATGAACCCACAAGAGGCAGTCGATTTGGCACGGGAAGCAGTCGTCATGGCGACGCTCGTCGCTGCGCCGGTGCTGATTGCCGGAGTGGTGGTCGGCCTGCTGATCGGCCTCTTGCAGGCGCTTACGCAAATCCAAGAACAAACCGTAGCCTTCGTGCCAAAGCTCATCGCCATGGCGATTGCCATGGGCGTGTCGCTGCCCTGGGTGATAACGCGACTAATTGAGTATTCGCGCGAACTGATCCTGAACATTCCTAGCTCGTTGTAAACGCATGCCCGGCCTCGAAACATTTCTCGTCAGCCGGTTCATGCTCTTCACGCTCGTGCTTGCGCGCATCAGCACGCTTATCATCACGGCACCGATTTTCGGAGCCCCCGGTTTGCCACGGCAAGTACGCGTAGTTATCGCGGTTGCAATCGCCCTGTTGGTAACGCCTGTCTATCTCAACACGACCTTGCCGCCGATCGATCGGATGACGGAATATGCTCATCTGATGGCCAACGAAGCGCTTGTTGGCTTGCTGCTGGGCCTGAGCATAAACATCATGTTCTCCGGCATCCAGGTTGCTGGTCAAATTGCCAGTCAGATGACCGGCCTCTCGATTGCCGACATGTTCAACCCGGCATTTGAAGAAGAGGCCTCGGTCTTCTCCAACCTGTATTACTTTCTGGCGATGGCCGTATTCGTGGCGATTGGCGGTCATCGTTACGTCATGGAAGCTTTGCTGGACACTTTCGCGGCAGCCCCACCCGGCCATGCTCATTTAGGCGGTGGTTTTGTCGAGGTGCTATCCAGCGTTGCAAAGCAAAGTTTCGAACTCGGAATTCGCGCGTCGGCTCCTTTGTTGACAGCCTTGCTGCTCTCGAACCTTGTGCTGGGGCTCATCAGCCGCACGATGCCTCAAATCAATGTGATCGCGGTCGGCTTTGGCATCAATGCGATACTAGCACTAGGAGTTCTGTTCCTTACGATCGGGGCAGCCGCGTGGACCTTTCAAGAGCCTACGCTGGATGTTCTGCACGCGGTGGGCAAGGTAATTGGAGCAAGCTAGCCAAGCGATGACTCAAGTTCATTGCTCGGCTTACAATTCACCTTCGTAAACACGCAAGAAATAACCCTCCTTTGCAATGGCAGAGTCTGCTGGCGAAAAATCATTTGAAGCAACGCCGCATCGCAGGCAAGAAGCCCGTGAGAAAGGCCAGGTTGCATACAGCCAGGACCTCGGCTCCGCCGTGATGCTGCTGCTAGCCGTGTTTCTGTTGATGATGTTCGGCGGCGCGGCCATCCGCTTCACAGCAGTGCTCATGCAGAATCGCCTTGGTGAAGTGCCCAACCTGGCAGCACGGCATGAAGACTTCGTACAAGATTGGGTCTGGCTCACGGTGCAGCTTGCAATCGTCTTGCTGCCGATTCTAGGTTTGCTCATGCTGGGCGGCATTCTTTCAAGCGTATTCCAGGTCGGCTTTTTGTGGCTACCCGATCGAGTTGCTCCCGACCTCAGTCGCCTTAGCCCTCTCGGCGGTTTGAAGCGAATTTTCTCACTCACTGGTACGATGCGGCTTGGCTTTGGCCTGCTTAAAGTGATCCTCGTAACGGTGGTCGCCTCCTCAGTGGTATGGATGCGATGGGACGAAGTACTGAAGTCGACAAGCTTCGATATTTCAACCTTCGGCGGATTCCTTATCGACATGTCTGTTAAGACGGTCCTCTGGTCCGCGGCGGCCCTGGTTATACTTGCCGTGTTCGAATACGCCGGACAACGCTGGAAGCACGAGCAAGACCTGCGTATGACCCATCAGGAAGTGCGGGAAGAAATGCGCAACATGCAAGGCGACCCGCAAATCGTATCACGCCGCCGCGCCATTCAGCGACAAATGGTTCTAAATCGAATCTCTAGCAGTGTGCCGAAGGCTGATGTGATCGTAACCAACCCGACCGAATTGGCCGTGGCAATCCAATACGCGCCCGACGAAATGAACGCACCGGTTGTCGTCGCAAAAGGTGCCGGCGTGCTGGCCCAACGAATTCGGCGACTCGCGCTCGAAAATAACATCCCAGTCGTCGAACGTAAGCCGCTTGCTCAATTACTCTATAAAGAAGTCGAAATCGGCCGGCCGGTGCCGACAGACTCTTATGCGGCGGTCGCCGAAGTTCTCGCCTATGTGTACCAGCTCAAGGGCAAGAAAATGCCAACACCTCCGCGAGCGGCCTGACCAGCATAGTTTGCTTACCCGGCCTCCGGCCGTAAAAGCAGGTCAGCCACAACATGAGAGGCACGTCACGCCGATGCGATCGCCATGTCGGGGCTATTGTAACCGTAGCGTTGGAAGAACGGTGCCCAGCGCGAGCGAACCCGGTCGGCCACCTCCGGCGGCAACTGGTACTTATTCGTTTTGTAGTCGCGCGTTTTTAAGGCATATTGCGCGATGCCTGGCTCGACCTTCGCAAAGTTGCCCAAGCCTAGCTGTCCGTAAATTTCCCGCATCCGGTCGACCGGCGCTGCCACGAGATCTTCATAACGAATGTCGACCATGCGTCCCTCGGGCACGAGATCGCGATCCCTTTCGAACGCCTCGTACATGCGCACAAACGTATCGAGCACGTGTCGATCGATCCAGTTAGCGTCTGCGCGCGGATGCTGGAATCCCTGCACTTCGCTTAACGATTTCCATAGCCGCACCGTGGAAGGAAACACGACCAACGGATCCCGAACAATGTGGATGAACCTCGCATCAGGGAACACTTCGAGAATCGTGCGCACCCGGGCCGTGTGGGTAGGCGACTTCAAAATAATTCGCTTGTCGCCAACAAGTGCGAGCCTGTGAACAAAGTCGCGCCACGTTTGCTTCCATTTTTCGCGATCTGCTTCCGTGAGCGAGCGCAAGTCTAAATACTCGTCGGCAACGGGGCCGTGGTTGGGAAATGCCCAAGCCAAATACGGCGACTGCATGCCAAGGTTCACGAGCGCGAATTCATCCTCTTGGGGACGATCCCAACCAGCGCTCATCGAATCCATGGGGCGCTTCGAGGGAAGCAGCCAACCGATCATCGGCGGTAGAAGCCACTCCGTCCACAGAAAGTGGTGCGGCGCAAAGCACTGATAAGTACTCGGGCACGTGTTGTTGCCATCGAGCATCAATAATTCGTGCAGAAGCGTAGTGCCACTACGCCAATGCCCTAGTACAAAAAGCGGCGGTTGGGCCAACTTGGCTTTCTTGATTCGATGAGTGAACAGCGCTTTTTCGAATGCACTCGCAAAGCTGTTTAACATGCTAGACATCGTCACTGTGGCAACCATCGACCACCGCACGGGTGCCACTTTGAATCGGTTGCGGGCAAGTAGCCGCGACCAAGTGACGAAATCCATACCATGCCAGAACCGAGGAGCCCAACGGGGATAGCGATGCAGCGGGGCGTCTGAATACGACGCGGGGACGTTTTTATCGGAAGCAGCATTCATGGACGGCACAGGCAAAATGACGGGCTCGGCGAGTTTTTCCATTGTAATTACCTGCCGGGTTCAATTCTTTAGCGTCCCCAAGGCCGCGGCGATATGCCGCGGAACACGCTAAATGATCCGAGAATCGAAAAAGAGCACTGTATCAAGCAACTCAGCACGCGGTCGACTGTTGAGGGAGCAGCAGTAAAAACGCCTAATTTCAAGCAATCAGGCAATTGGCCGATCGTCCTCTGCAGCCTGCTCTTCCATACTCATCGGCTTTTCGATCGAGGGGATGTTCAATTCATCCAGAGATTGCCCCGGTTCGATTACAAAATTGGCAGCAGACGTTCGCAGCCGAAAACGGCGTTCATCCCTGGCAAACCAGATGGCGGCAGCCGTGATACCCAGCAAACTAAGCAGTAGAACACCGCCTAGAACAATACGCCCGCCAAAATCGACGGGGGGCACCGTAGGAAGAACAATGGGCTCCCGACCAATGAGAAGCGGCGCAAACTTTGCCTGCGGGCCAGTAGGGCTATCGTCGTTCGGAGAGTTCAACTCAGAGCGACCTCGCGCATTGTATAGCCAATTCTTGAAAAAAAAGCCCGCGACTCGCACCGGAACGTCGATGTTCGAACCAATGGGAAAGTCCACCGGCAGTTCACGAACGCAAAAGATAATCGGATGGCTCTGCGAGTCGTCGGTGAATACTTCTAACTCGTAGTAGTAATCGAAACCATAGCGACTCGCAACGTCGGTCACTCCTCCCTGCCCCGCCGTATTGGCTACTTCAACGCGAAGCGCGCGTCGTGCGATTCCGTCGAACACGAACAACCGCCCGATCTGCGGCTTCGGATCGTTGAACAGCATTGCAACGCTATAGTTATTTTGATTTGCTCGACGCACGACCTCTCTGGCAAGATTCTGTTCCGCCTTCTCCGTGGAACTCGAAGCCACCTTTGCCCATTGGTTTAGGACCGTAGGAAGCTGTTGGCGGGCAGTATGAACCAGGACCGCCGCCGGCATATCTCCCACGGCACGCAACATTTTATAAAACAGCTCTCGTTCTTGGGGGCGTATTCGCCCGCGAGGGACCACTGCGTCCAAAGCGCCTACATCCACCGACTCTGCTCCCAACAGCGACTTACCAAGCAGCGGGTCTGGTGAACCTTGAACGTACGGGGGAAACCACGCAATTTCCTTCGCCACCCAAAGCGTTGGCCGAGGATCATCGCCTGGTAATCTCTTGATGAAAATGGCATCGGCCGTGGCAACACCATCTCGATAACCGCGCAGCCATTCATTCGGAATGCGCGCCGTGAATATTCTGACTGGACCAGGAAGCTCCTCACACTGCAACTCGCACTCGTAATACGCGGACATTTCCAATCGCTCGGCATCGGCGGGCGATAACTGGTGTACAGTAACGTTGGTAATTCGCCCGCTGAGACGTCGTAGTTGACCGCGGATTATTTCGGCATTTTCCAGTTTGAATTCGGGCGGCGGCGGGGTGCTCCACCTCTCCAGATTGTTTGTGCTTAACGAACGTAGCCGTTGCAGAAGTCCGAGAATCTCCAAGCGTTGAGCGTCCGACAACGGTTGGCCATCTTCGAGTTTGGCAAATCGCTCATTATCCCAACCAGAAAGTGATAAAATCCTCTCAAACGCCTCTTTACTGTTAGCGGCTTCCTCGGGCATGTCCGAAGTGGATTGCGTGGGAACTTCATCCGTCACCACCGGCACCTCGGGCTTGCTAGATTTATCATCAACCGTTTGCGATGTTTCTCGGGTTTTCGTCTCTGTAGGGGTCGTCAGCAGGGTGCGCGCGATAATAACAGGCGCGATACCTAAACCTTCCTGCGACCGAAAGTTATAAGAGAGCCTTTTGAAAAAAAGCCCTACGACATCGACTGCAATCGACAAATTGCTGCCGGCCGAGACGCCCGGAGGCAATTCCAGACAATAAACGATGATGGGCCATTCGGTACCATCGGCCGGTTGAATTATCGCACGATAGTAGCGCTCGATCTGCAAGTCATTCGGCGCGGGCTTTTCTTCTGTAATCTCACGCACCGTGCCCTGCACTAGCACGGCCTTGCCACGATAGATGTCTGGTTGATCCACAAGCTGCACATAATCGACTGCCACTGCCGTCGCTGGGTCGATTGGCTGTTCACGCACTTGCTCAAGAAATTGGAACCAAGCATCTTTCTCGGCATTTCTAAAGTACGTGTTATCCTCGATCGTTTTAAGCTGCTGCTCCGTAATCCCAGGAAACAACTGAGGCGATGGTGATTTGGCACCTTTGACCACCGGTTTCGGTTCACTGGGTTGCGGCTGTGCGGCTGCAACAGGAGAAAAAAACTGGTTAATCGCGCCGGCCACCTTGGGATCGCGCAGTCGCCCCATCAGCAGGATGACCAGTGCCAACGGAACGAACAGTGCGAATAGCCGGAACTGCTCGCGTCGAGTCGTGTAGTTTCGTGGCGGATTCCGCTTGTTCGAGTGGAAACGAACCATAGATCCTGGTACGCCTCGTTAACGAAAAGCGTTTGGTAAATTAGGGACGAATGGCCTGCAATCCATCGATAGGAGGCTGATCTATCGAAAAATATGCCTTCGAGAGGCCAGACTGGAACTAGAAAAAATTGCCGCTTTCCCTAATTCTAGTTCTGACAGAGAGTTACGACAACGCTGGCATCTGTTAACTGAATTTTTTAGGACGCTGGGAATACTCTTTTGAATCCGGGCGAAATAGTAGATAGATAATCGGCCTGTGGTACATTAAAACACGGCCACAGCCAACCGATTTATCGAGCGGAACAGTCTAACGGAGAGGCACGGGTGGCACTTTCGCGGACAGACTTCAGTGTCCTGATCCACGAACATGCTGCGGCTTTGTATCGCATTGCATACCGTTTGGTGGGCGATGCACATGAGGCCGAGGATGTCGTGCAGGAGACTCTGCGCAGTGCGTGGAAGAGCCGAGCCAGCTTCGAGTGTGGTCGCGGACAGCGAGCCTGGTTGACGGCCATCCTGCGTCGTCGAGTGATTGATCGCTGGCGTCGTGCCGGCGGCAATCGCACGGTGCTTGTCGGCGATGGTTCACTCGAAGTACCCACCACGGCGACGGATCCTATCGCAAACGAGTTCACCGATGAAATGCAGCAAGCATTGTCGCACCTCCCCGCGGAGCTGCGTGAATCGCTCCTGCTGGTTGTCGTGGGCGAGCTCACGCATCAGGAAACGGCCGACACGTTAGGCGTACCGTTGGGTACCGTGCTGTCGCGAGTCAGCCGGGCTCGGCAACGATTACGAAAGTATTTGTTGTCGTTAAGCTGTGTTTAGATCGAAAGATTCGAACGTTTACGTAGCTGTTGTGCTAGCCGAAGTTGGGGCCCCGCAGGGGCAGGCCTCAGCAAGGCTGGCTGTAATCGGAGTTTGGTGAAGACGGGTCTAGAGGTGGGCCTCGTCGTCACAGACTGCAAGGTCGCGGACGCCGATTACATGGACCGAGATGGTTGTCATCTCTGTCTTTTGTTTCGCGCCGCACGAAAACTGCATGCGCGATTTGCGAAAACGCCGTAGGTAGCCACGAGACGGCAACCTTGGCTGGTATTTTCCATGGGGGCTGTTGCCATGTCGTACCATTCAAACTCCCGACCCATGTGTAGTGCCCCTTCACTAACAGGAAACGACCCGTTTCCCCTTGCCGGCGACTCCTTGGTTCCCGACTCGCTTACCGACGATACCCTGGATGCCACGCTGCGACAGGTGCCACTCCCGGAGGGGTTTGTCGCGCGGCTCGACAAGTTGGTTTATGAGTTATCGGACGAACCTACCGATCACGTCGATTTTTTGGGCTGTTGAACGCCGTTGTTTGCCGCCGATCGTGCGATTCACACCACGTCGCGACTGGTAGATTACCGTGAGCCCGTTAAAATGAAGCTAAGAAGCAGCGCCGGTGCTGCTTGCCTGTCTTTCCTTGCTTCCTCTTCCGGCGGTACGCGCAGCCAGCGCTGGTGCTCGCTTGCACCGCTCACGGCGGCTTGTCATGCTCGTTGTGAACGTAATCAATTCATGCCCCAGCTTGGGCAAAAGAATCTCGGGTATTGCTGCGCCGATTTGGCGTATCGCAATCATTGCTGCTTTCTGCCTTGCCAGTTTGCTGCATCTCTCCATCCTGCCTCCTGCGGCACAGGCGGTAGAGCCCGCTGAAGCATTTGTACGAGGGCTCAAAGAACGCGGCCTTAACGAGCTCGCGCTGGAATACCTGGAGCAGATGAAAACCAGTCCGGTGGTCGACGACGAGTTTCGCAAGCAAATCCCTTATCTCCGCGGCATCGTGCTCATTGAACAATCGCGGCAAACAGCCGATCCGGCGTTACGCGCACGACTGCTGGATAACGCTCGTGACGAGCTAGAGAAATATGTCGCCACCAACCCTGAAAATGTGCAGGGTGCCGAGGCGAATCTTGAACTAGCAAGCGTGCAGCTCTCGGGTGGCCAGCAACTATTGGCGCAACGAAACCAACTCTCAAAAGAACCTGCATTCGATGCCCAACGCGAGAAGCTCGCTACGGAAGCGCGAGACCTGCTTGCGAGCGCTCGAAGCATGTTCGAGCAAGCGGAATCCATTTACAGCGCCGAGATTGAAAAACTGCCACCTTCCACGGAGGAGAACAAAGATGGTGCGAACAAGCGGCAGGAGTACCGTGCTCGCATTGCCCAGTTGAGATTCTTGGCTGGTCAAGCCAAGTTTGAAATGGCTCAAACCTACCCGCCCGAATCCGATGAATTTCGCAAGCTCAACGAAGACACAGCCGCCGAACTGGCCGGCGTTTACGAAGAATTCGCAAGAACCTTCATCATTGGCCTCTACGCGCGGCTGTACGAAGGGCGTTGTTACCAGGCCATCGGATCCGACCAGCTTGCGATTGGTTGCTACGACGAATTGCTCGGCCAATCGAACGTATTGCCCCCCTTTCGCAAGTTGATCGCTAGTGCCGTACATCGTAAGGCGGAGGTGCTCGTCGCACAGGAAAACTACGATGGTGCTATAGAAACATGCACAACCTGCTTGCGCAACGCAAAAGATGATGAAGCCAAGCAACCCGAATGGCTGGCAATTCGCTTTCGGTTGGCAGAGGCCACTCAAAAAAAAGCGGCGTCGCTACCTAAAGGCTCTTTGGATCAACGAAAAAAGTTAGCCGAGGCACGCAATGCTTTCCGATTAGTCGCCGCTACCCCGGGTGAGTTTCAATCTGCCGCCCGCACCGCTGCGCTGGCTATTTCAAAAAGCGTGGACGGTGGCAAAGCGCCTGCCGCAAAGGACAATCCGAAAACCTTTCAAGCTGCTTACGACTTAGGGAAAGAAGCCCTGGCTTCTTACAACGCGGCTAAGCTCGCCCTGCCCTCTGCCGAGAAAAACAACCCCGAAGCGGTTCCCGAGCTTCAAACGCAGATGGAAGAGGGAAAGGACCAGGCACGACTTTACTTTCGCATAGCCACTACGCTGGTCGACGACGACACCGATCCTAAGCTGCTCAATGAGGTGCGGTACTTTTTGTGTTGGTTATATTGGGAAAGCCAAGACTATTACCGAGCAGCCATCCTGGGCGAGTTCCTGGCCAAGCGCTACCCAGATCATGCCGCAGCAGCATCTGCGGCAAAATTAGCGATGGCATCCTACGAGCGATTGTACACCCAGGCACTCAGCGATACTTCCAAGGGTAGCACGGCAAATACCGATTTCGAAGCTGGTCGCATGGCAGACATAGCCGAGTTCATCACTCGTCGCTGGCCGGATAGCGACGACGCCGATGCGGCCCAAAGCGTTCTGGTTAGTTTTGCCATTCGTAATAATCGAATGGAAGACGCGGAGAAAATGCTGTCTTCCGCATCCCAGGAATCGCGTCCTCGTTTGGAGCTACAACTCGGGAACGCCATGTGGGGACGTTACCTGGAGCTAGCCCAACCCAATAACGCTTCGAAAGTGAATCCCGAGGAACTAGCCAAGCTCAAAGATTCTGCCATCAAGTATTTAAGCAAAGGCTTCGAATCGGTTCGAGAAGAAACTGGGCCAAGCGAGTTGGCTGCGGCCGCCGCTCTTTATCTTGTACAGGCTTATCTTGCCGACGAAAAATACGAAGAGGCAATCAAACTGTTAGAAGATGAAAAGCTTGGCCCGCTCGCACTCGTTGCGGGAAACGACTCGATAGATATCCGCCCTGCTTATGCGATCGAAGCGTACAAGGCCGCGTTAAGAGCTTATGTCCTCTCCACACCGCCCCAGGAGAAAAAAGCACTGGCGATTATGAAATCGCTTGAAAAGGCTCTCAAAGACAATGGTGGAAATGCGGATCAGGTCACTCAGATCTACGTTAGCTTGGGCCTCGCTTTAGAAAAACAAGCAGCTTCACTTCGCGAGGCGGGACGCCATGAAGATGCCGATCGCATCAACGCCGCGTTTGCGCAGTTTCTCGATCGGATTGCAGAGACACAAACTTCGCCGAATTGGCCGATTCGAGCCTGGTTGGCTCAAACGTACTACAACCTCGGCAGCGGCAAAGTCAAATCGGCATCGCCTACCCAGCCAAAAACTCTCACCGAGTCCGACCGCAATCACCTCACCCGGGCGCGAGACGCATATAGCCAGCTTATTGCCGAGGCAGAACAGGATCCGAAACTAGCGCCCAACGAGAATTCAGTACTCGCCGCCCGCATGCAACTCGCGGAATGCCTTAGTGTGCTTGGAGAGTACAAGTCGGCACTCGACACCTTCTCGGCGGTGCTCAAAGAACGAGAATCTTCTTTGGCGGCTCAAAAAGCGGCCGCTGAAACCTATCAACAGCGAGGACAAACCGAGGACGCTCAGTGGTTCGAGAATGCGATCCACGGCGGATACAAGCTTCGCAGCACCGGGCAAAACCGAATTTGGGGTTGGCTGAAAATCTCCCAGGTCGCCGCTCGAGCTGCTCGTAGCGATGCAAAGTATCGTGATATGTTTTTCGAGGCTCGCTACAACATCGCATTATGCCGCTATTTGGCAGCGATGAAAGCCAGCGACGAGATCAAAAAACGCGATCTCTCAAAGGCGAAGCAGAGTATTCAGTCAGTCGCCCAAGTTTACCCCGACTTAGGCGGTGCCGTATGGCACGAAAAGTTCGACGATCTCCTCAAACAAATCCAAACTGCCATGGGGCAATCGCCCACAGGCCTCAAAGAATTTACCCCCACACCTCCAGCCGCCAAAGCGAGTTAGCCAATTTCAACTACCGGTCCTCTCGCTCGAAGGGTACCTCGGCGGGCGTGGAATAATCTGGCACTCAACTCATGAATAATATCACATACCAAATTCGATCAGCACCGATTCTTGCAGTGGTATTGGGCCTGACGATCATCCCCCAGGTCGTGCAAGCCCAAGGCATAGCCGACCGTGTTCGAGCAACACGTGGCACCGAGATTGGCGAAGTCATCAACATGACTCCCTATGCCGTAACGCTTAAGAAAGCCACCGAGGGGAATCAACCGGTCGATGTAAATCAAATTCGTAGTATCCAATTCAGCGGTGAGCCGTCGGAGCTCGCTCAGGCAAGACTGAATGCAGCAAATGGCGCTTACGCAAACGCCTTGGCGATACTCAAAAAAATCGATCTACAACAAGTCAATCGTGATTTCATCAAACAAGACATCGAATTCTACAAGGGCTGGTGTGCCGCGAAGCTCGCGCTTGCTGGTGCAGGAGAAATCGCCGACGCCGGACGGCAATTAAATACCTTTGTTCGCAATTATCCCAATAACTTCCACGTACTCGCCGCTCGCGAAGCCATGGGAGACCTGCTTATGGCCGGCGGCGGTTCTCAGAACGCCGAGAAACAATATGCGTTCCTCGCGGAAGCCCCTTGGCCAGACTACAAAGTGCGGGCCGCTGTCGCGATTGGCCGCTCGCTTCAGGCTCAGAACAAACATACTGAAGCCGTCAGCCAATTCGATGCCGCACTTGCAACCACGGGGAGCGGTGCCGAAATCGAGAATGAACGTTTAGCCGCAACATTAGCAAAAGCTGTCAGCCAGGCTGAATTGGGCGACATCGACCAGGCGGCCGCCAGCATCGAAAAAATCATTCACGACGCCGATCCGCAACAAAAAGAACTTCATGCGCGAGCCTATAACGCGCTGGGGGCATGTTATGAGAAAGCCGGTCGATCCAAGGAAGCGCTGCTCGCCTACCTGCACGTGGATGTGCTCTATAACACGGTTCCCGAAGCCCATGCCGAGTCGCTGTTCCGCCTTTCGAGCCTGTGGAAGACAGTCGGCCAAGATGAGCGTGCTCGCGAATCGCGTCAATTGCTCGTGGATCGCTACGGCGGTAGCCGTTGGGCTAAACAAGCCCAGTAATAGACCCATTATTCGCCCGCTCGTGGTGCCAGTCGTCTTTACTCGGCGCTTTGCCCACCGCTACACTTAGTTGGTCGACGTGAGAACTGCGCGCGATAGGCGCAATGATGCAGGAGAAGGTCATGCGGAGTGTGATTGGATTTGTTCGTTGGGGCATGGTAGCCAGCTTGTCAGGCGCGTTGCTTTTCGCGGCCTGTAGCTTCGTTACAACATTCACTGCCATCCCCGCGTTGGCTCAACAGGCCGACGACGATGTCATCCCCGAAGAGGCACCTGCCGTACAACCGCCCGCGGCCAATGCCGGCACTGCACCAGCCGACTCTTCGGTGACCGATGCCGCCTCGGTACCACCACCGCGCAGCTACTTGGGCTGGCTTTACGATTCGCTCGGGCTTCTATACAGCGTCATCTTCCTGTTTCTTTCGTTTGCGCTAGTGGCCGTGTTCGTCATGGACCTGCTCGCCGCCCGCCGCGAATACATCATGCCCGCTCAATTGGTCGAAGGCTTCGAGGCACATCTCAATGCGAAGCGCTATCAGGAGGCCTATGAGCTAGCCAAGAGTGACGATTCCTTCCTTGGCAAAGTCCTTTCGGCCGGCTTGGCACGCATCTCGAGCGGTTACCCCCAAGCAGTCGAAGCCATGCAAGAAGTGGGCGAAGCCGAGAATATGAACCTCGAACACCGCCTCAGCTACTTGGCGCTCATCGGCACGGTAAGCCCAATGTTCGGCCTGCTCGGCACCGTGGACGGTATGGTTCAGGCATTTGCCGTGATCGCGCGTTCCACGGTCACCCCCAAACCGGCCGAACTTGCCCAAGGCATCATGACCGCTTTGGTAACGACGCTCGTCGGTTTGTGGTTGGCAATCCCGGCGATTATGGCCTTCAACATCCTGCGCAATCGCACTGCCCGACTCGTTCTCGAAGCAGGCATTGTGAGCGAAAACCTCATGAGCCGCTTCCAGAACGTAGGCCCAAACACGAAGGCGTAATCGGGCCCATAGTTTGCTTGCTTATCAGCCGCACTTCCCCGTCTCATGCGTTTTAAGAGCCACGATAAACTTGGAACGGTCGATATGGACATGACGCCGATGATCGACGTCACGTTTCAGCTCATCGCGTTCTTTATGTTTGTGCTCAATTTTAGCGAAGTAGATCAGGATCAACGCATCAATTTACCTCTTAGCGAACTCGCACGGCCGCCCGACGTTGCTTACGACAACCCACTAACGATTCAACTGACTCAAGACGAGCAAGTCATTTTCGGCGGACAGTACTTATCCCTCGACCAGTTGAAATCGGCGTTGTTGCGTGAAGCTCAAATCATAAAATCGACTCCCAACAAGAAAGTCGAGGATGTGACCGTTATTGTTCGCGGCGACCGGCTGGCAAAAACCGGAAAAGTACAAGAAATTATCAAAGTCTGCCAGGAAGCCGAGTTCGATACTTTTGCCCTGCGTGGCAGGCAAAGCGACACTTCGACCCTCGCGCCTTAGCCCCCGCAATTTTCTGCATCAGGAACAACCGTCATGATTTTTCGGCATCGACAATCGTCGCTCGACAAGGTCGAGATGCAGATGACGCCGATGATCGACATCGTGTTTCAGTTGCAGATATTCTTCCTGTTCAGCTTCAAAATCGTTTTGCCCGAGGGAGACTTCAATATCCGCATGCCGTCCGCCGCCGCTGCCCGCTCGATGAATATAAGCGAGTCGATCCCCACGCCGCTTATTATGAAGTCCGACCCGGAGGGCAATCTCAACGAAATGCGTCTCGGCGGCCGATCGTTCGGAAATTCACCCGATGCCTTCCTCAAACTTCACTCACAAATTCGAGGCATGGTGAACGATGCTGGTGGCCCCGGCACAGCTGAGGATTTGGAAATTGAGCTCGATTGCGACTATAACCTCAATTACGAACACGTGATGCGAGCGATCACCGCTATCACAGGTTACATCGAGAACGGCCAGCCGCATAAACTCATCGAGCGCATAAAATTCACGCCGCCAAAGAAACCGTTGTAGAGTCGATCGGACGTGAAAGCCTGTTGGATTTTTCAATCCTAAGGAAATGACTCAAAAATAACTTCGGCAGAGGGAATTCACCACAGGGTAGTGGGGATTCACCACAGAGGCACAGAGAAGGGAAAACTTGAGAACACTAATCTACACTAATAATCACTAATCGAGTGCAGCCACGTCCCAATAGAAATCTCTGACTTCCGATTAACATCAGTGATGATTAGCGTAGATTAGCGTTCCCCAAAAAACTTTCGCAACTATTCTTCTTCGTGCCTTTGCGCCTTCGTGGTTCAAAAACTCCTGCGTTCCCTTCTCCGTGCCCTCTGTGGTTATTCTAAAAACGGGGAAGTTATTACCGAGGCGTTCCTAAGCTCGCGGGTGAAACGTGTCGTGTATTTTTTTCAGCCGTGTATGGTCCACATGCGTATAAATTTGCGTCGTCGCGATGCTGGCATGCCCGAGCAATTCTTGCACCTGCCGCAAGTCGGCCCCGCCCGCCAATAAGTGCGTTGCAAAACTGTGCCGCATCGAGTGAGGACTCAATTCACTCGCGCAACCGGCCAGCTTTGCATAAATTTTGATTAACTCCCATATCCGCTCACGTCGCAACCGATCTCCACGCGCGGAGAGTAAAAGAAACTGCGACGGTGTCTGCCGACGCGATTCCAGCGTCGGCCGTTCGTAACGCATGTAATCTTCGATGGCAACAACGGCCTTTGCGCCGAGCGGCACCATGCGCTGTTTATCGCCTTTACCGTGGCATAAACAATGGCGTTCCTGCAAATGCACGTCGCGCGGTCGCATGATCGAAAGCTCCGACACACGGCAGCCCGTCGCATAGAGTAGTTCCAACATCGCACGATCGCGACGCCACCACGGCCGCGGTGGCTTAGGGGCCATGAGCAGGCCTTCGATTTCACTCGGAGATAAAACAACCGGAACACGTTGCCATAGTTTTTGAGTTCCCAGCAACTCGGCCACGTTATCGGCAAGTACATTCTCTAGTTGCAGATATCGAAAAAAAACTTTCAGCGAAACCACATGCCTGCTCACCGAGGCAGGAGCCAGTTGCTTGGCCATCAACCAGGAAGGATAATCGGCGAGTTCCGAAACCGTGAGCCCTTCCAAACGCCTTCCTCGCAGCCATTCCATAAAATGGCGCAGATCGCGCTCGTACGCCAGCACGCTATTCGCGGCCAAATGGCATTCCGTCCGTAAATAACGTACAAACGCCTCTTGCCAACGAGCGGCATCCTCGGCGGCCGCTAACCGGCGTGGTTTGATTTCTTTGCGGTTCTTGTTCATGCCCCCCCGGCCACCAATTTTTTCGCTGTCGCTCCCTCTTCATTTATCGGCGAACGACGGCTTCCCTGGCGGATGACCTGGGCAGAAACCGGCTTAGTTGGTTATGCTATCGCCGCAGATAAGGATTGTTCCGATTAGATAATTCTTGCGACCAGTTTGCCGCATGCAGCGAGTTGTCATCGACGAACCGTACAAATTCGTGCCGCCGGTTTACTCCGACTGGTGGCCCTGGATGCTGCGCTTCTATCTCCGCCGATATCTTAGAACGGGGTTTGGAATCGAGTCGGTGGAATGCCGCAATGTGGACCGCTTACGCGCCTCGCTCAAAGCCGGCCACAGTATCATGCTGACGCCAAACCACTGCCGCCTGGGCGACCCCGTCGTTCTCGGCATCTTGGGCATCGAAGCCGATTGCCACTTATTCGCCATGGCCAGTTGGCACGTATTCAAACAAAGCCGCTTTCAAACTTTCATGACGCGGCGCATGGGTGCCTTCAGCGTGTATCGCGAAGGCAACGACAGGCAAGCGATCGATACCGCGATCGACATCCTGGTTGCCCGCCAACGCCCGCTCATCATGTTTCCCGAAGGCGCGATGACTCGACACAACGATCTTATCGAAGAAATGATGGATGGCCCGTCCTTCATCGCACGGCAGGCTGCAAAGCGTTTACAAAAACTCGACAAGCCAGCCGGCGTCGTTATCCACCCCGTCGCCATTCGCTATTCGTTTCTTGGCGACCTCACCAAGTCACTCGACCCGGTGCTCGAAAAGTTAGAACAACGCCTTTCCTGGCCCTCTCAACAGCACCTGACACTCGTCGATCGCATTGCCAAGCTGGGCCAGGCTTTGCTGGCTCTTCGCGAAATCGACGCGTTCGGCGAGGCCCAGAACGGCAACCTGTACGAGCGAGCCGAGCGGTTGGTGCAACACCTGCTCTCGAAGCTGGAAGCAGATTGGAAGATCGGCGATTCCTCGGGAAGTATTATCTCGCGTGTGAAGCGAATCCGCACGGCAATTCTCCCCGACATGGTTACTGGCACAATCACCCCGGAAGATCGAGCCCGCCGCTGGCGCGACCTTTCGGACGCCTACTACGCTCAGCAAATGTCTCACTACCCACGCGATTATATTCTGCGTGAAAAAAATTTACCCGAGCGAGTGGTGGAAACCGTCGAACGGTTCGAGGAAGACTTCACAGACCAAGCCACGAAGCAGGCACCCTACCACACGATAATCCAGGTAGGCGAGGCAATCCCTGTCGGCACGCATCGTACACGCGATGAGCTGGGCGATCCGATCATGGCCGAAATTCGTCGCCAGTTGCAAACAATGATCAATGAACTGACGGCCGAACGAACGCCCGTCTAGGGCGGATATACCATCTCTCACGAGGCTACTGTGCCCTTATCCGGTAATTGTCTCGATATCTTCCGTAAATCCTGCGTTCACTTTAGAATGAAGTGCGGGTCTTATCCGGTGATTTGTATTCTTGGGGGGCTTCCATGCCTGCAGTCACGTTGCCGCTTTGTGAACTCAACGACGGCCAAGAGGCCGACTTCTTTGCATTGCTCGCAGATAAGCAGGAGCTAAAAACTCGCGACGGCAAACCGTATTACCGCGTCATCTTTCGTGATGCACGACGCGAAGTTGGTTTCCCCATTTGGAGCGACTCGGCCCATGCCGAATCGTGCCGAACCGAATGGAAACCAGGCCAGTTCTACAAGCTCAGAGCCGTGCTTCGGCAATCGAATTATGGGCCTCAGCTTGAAATCAAAAAAATCCGCCCAGTTGAAGATGCTGACCACAAAGACGGCTTTCACCCTTCAATATGCCAGCCCGCGTCGAAGTTCGATCCCGTCGAAATGTTCGCCGAGTTGATCAATATCGTTGAATCCGAAATCGAAAACAAACCTTTGCGAGAGCTGGTTGCAGATATCCTCGAACAGAACCGCGAGATATTGCTCGCCTGGCCAGCCGCTAAAAAGAATCACCATGCTTTTGCCAGCGGATTCCTCGAGCACGTTTTGAATGTGACTCGATCTACTTGTTACTTGGCCGATAAATACTGCACGCTCTACAGCGAATTGCAGCCGCCGATCAATAAAGACGTTGCGATCGCGGGGGCCGTGCTACACGATATTGGCAAGCTTCGAGAATTAACGACCACTCCCAGCGGTGCCGAGTACACCGCTGCCGGCCATCTTATCGGTCATGTGCTGCAAGGGCGCGACATCGTCCGCGAAGCAGCGGCCGGCCGAAAAATCGACGCCGAAACACTTCTTCGACTCGAACATGTGATCGTGTCGCACCAGCGCCTGCCCGAATGGGGTGCCCCTAAACCGCCCATGACTCCCGAAGCACTCATCGTTCACTATGCCGACGATTTGGACGCTAAGATGAACATGCTCGTGTGCGTTCTCGGCGAGGACAGCACGGAAGGCCCGATCACCTCCATGCGCAACCCCATGGCCCAGCAATTCTATCGCGGTGGCCTATAAAGCAGGAATCGATTTTCAACCGCTATGGCTGGCCTCGATGAGGCCGGTTATTCCGCGAGGGAACCACCGCTAATCGCGCAAAGGCTATTTCGTTCCCTGAACGACTCGTAAATGGCCTTCCAAATCGCGTATAGTCGTACCCCGTTGAAAGCCGGCCCCTTCCAGCAACTGCTCTGCTTCCGCGGCATTCATCGGGCTGATTTCAATAAAAAGCGCGCCGCCCGACTTAAGGCGATTTGCTGACTGCTCCATGAGCGGCCGCACAACGTCTAATCCCCGCTCACCAGCAGCTAACGCCAGGTGAGGTTCGTGCTGACGTACATCAGCCGGAAGCTCCGCCATTTCTGCGGTCGATATGTAGGGCGGATTGCTGGCGATAAAATCGAACTGCCGATCTTCCGACACGTTCGCAAATAAATTGCTTTCAACGAACTCGATCCGGCCTGCAACGCCGTGCCGCTCGGCGTTTCGCTGGGCGACCGCCAACGCCGCCGGGCTGATGTCGATCGCCGTCACACTCGCATTCGGCACATACTTGGCCGCACAAATCGCAATGATTCCACTCCCCGTCCCCACATCAGCAATCGCAAGTGGCGCATCGCCCGCTGCTCGTTTTTTGGCCGCATCGAGCAGCGCCACCACGAGATACTCCGTCGCAGGCCGTGGAATGAGCACATCGGGCGTTACCTCGAAATCGAGAGAGTAAAATTCCCGGTGGCCCACCAAGTACGCCACTGGCGTCCCTGCGGCGCGTCGTCGCACTAAATCGCGAAACGTGTTGCGAGTATCCTCGCTCGCCAGTTCGCCAAACGCGGCATACAGATCAATCCGCCGGCACCCGCGAGCTTGAGCAAGCAATACTTCCGCATCGAGGCGCGGATTTTCCACACCATGCTTGCCTAAGTATTCGATCGTCCAATTCAGCAGCCGGCCAACCGTCCAAGCTTCTTCAGGCTGCGCCATGGATCAGTCACTTTTGCAAAAGAATTGCTAGCGAAACCCGCCAAACATCATGTCGAGACCATACACCAACAAGCGTTAATCCAAACCGCCCATCTGATCGCGAAGTTGCCGGCGATCGTAATCAATCAAAGCTTCCGTCACCGGCTGCAGATTCCCGACGATTACCTGGTCGAGGTTGTGCAACGTCAGCCCAATCCGGTGATCAGTAATGCGGTTCTGCGGAAAATTATACGTGCGAATGCGTTCGCTACGATCGCCCGACCCTACGAGGCTTTTACGCTCCGCTGCTCGCTTCGCCTGCTCTTTTTGCAGCTTGTAGTCGTAAATACGTGCTGCCAATTCGCGGAGAGCTTTCGTTTTGTTTTTAAGCTGGCTCTTTTCATCCTGGCACTGCACTACGATCCCCGTTTCGAAATGGGTCAAGCGCACGGCCGAAGCCGTTTTGTTCACGTGCTGGCCGCCAGGGCCACTCGCACAAAACGTGTCGAGACGATAATCTTCCGGCTTCAAATCGACTTCAACTTCTTCCGGCTCGGGCAACACGGCGACTGTCGCCGCCGATGTATGGATGCGTCCCTGCGTCTCCGTGTCGGGCACACGCTGTACTCGATGCCCACCGCTTTCGTACTGCAGTTCGCGGTAAACGCCTTCACCTTCAATCGCCAGCACGATATCTTTGAACCCGCCAAGCTCGGTCGCGTGATGGCCCAAGATTTCCGTTTTCCAACCCTTAACATCGCCGTGGCGACGATACATCTCATAAAGATCACGGGCAAATAGCGCGGCTTCGTCGCCACCAGTGCCGGCGCGAATTTCCATGATTACACGCGATCGGTTCGCGTCTTCGCCGCCAACCGTTAAATCGAGCAACTCGCTCCACAGCTCTTCACGCTCGGATCTCAGATCTGGCAACTCGGCCTCAGCCAACTCGCGCATTTCGCCGTCGTCGCCCTCGATCATCTGCTGAGCTTCGGAGATCTGTTCCGTAATATGCTTGAACCTGCGGTACTTTTTGGCGAGCTTGCCCAACGAGCCATGTTCACGAGCCACGGCCGTAATGCGCGTAGGATTGGCCAACACGTCAGGATCTAGCAAATCCTTCTCGAGCTCCTCGAAGCGGGCCAATTTTTGGTCAAGTAAGTCGCGCATAGTCAGGTCAGAATTCTACTCGGAATACTCAAGAACGGCTACGCTAGCGCGCAGCCGCATCCAAGTGAAGCTACCCAATGGGTTCAAGACGCCTGCCAACACACGAGTCGGCGGACACGATCGAAAGAACCGATATAACAGTTCTACTTCTTGCCACGCTTCAGGCTGGCATATCCAGCAGCGGCAAACTTATTCTTAAACTTCTCGATGCGGCCAGCCGTATCAACGAACTTCAACTTGCCCGTATAGAACGGATGGCAAACGCTGCAAATATCGACCTTGAGCTCTTTGCGCGTGCTACGAGTGGTGAACTTGTTGCCGCAGCCGCAGCTAACTTGGGTCACAAAGTATTCGGGGTGAACGCCGTCTTTCATGGTTCGCAGTCCTGTATTCGGTAGGACCCATTATCATACTGGTCAGTTTGAGGGGCGGCAAGGCCTGTGCCCCCCTCTCCACGCTCGCTAAAAAGCCGCTAATTCGACCCCAGTACTGAATTTACCTCTACGGCAGCCACCGACGGCCCACTGAACACGAGGGGCATTAACTGCCAACAAACGAGAGTGGTGATAACCACCCCTACAAGGTTGATCACAAAACCATACCGCACCATCTCGATCATCCGCACCCGTCCCGAACTGTAGGCAATGGCGTTGGGCGGTGTGCCGACCGGCATCATGAATGCCAAGCTATTCGAAAGCGTGGCTGGGAACATAAACACGGCGGCATCCATCCCATTCGCGACTGCGGCAGCACCGAGAATTGGCATTAAAATGTTCGAAGTGGCCGTATTGCTGGTCACCTCGGATAGGAATGTCGTGGCAAGGCACAGTGTTCCAATCAGCGCAAGAACGGGCCAGTCTTGAATCCCGGTCACCGCTTGCCCCATCACCTCCGAAAGCCCCGACGATCGAAACGCCGCGGCAATAGCGATACCGCCACCGAATAAAATCAACACGCCCCACGGAATCGTCACCGCCGTAGGCCAGTCGAGAATCGATTTACCATCCGGCTCGCCACTGGGAACTATAAACATCGCAAGCGATGCAACGATGGCGACCCACATATCACCATCACTCGAGTTGAACGATCCTGGCAGCAACGCCGACCAACCACCAAACGGTACTTCGCGTGTTATCCACGCCATGGCTGCCAAGGCGAAGATCAGAAGCGAACGAACTTGTGCTTTCGTCCATGGTCCGGCCGAATCCACCTCGGCTGTCGCACGAACGCCTCGCAGGTTCCACCCCAGGACAACCCATGCGGCTAACATCGTTAGTATCGAAACCGAGCCCGCCACAACCATCCACTGTGCAAACGGAATGGTTCTCTGCGTTACCTCGTAGTAGTTGGCCTGGAACACGCCATTCGGAGCGGTGCCGATGGGGGTAGCAATGCCTCCGATGCTCGCGCAATACGCCACGCCAAGCAACAGCGGCACGGCCAATCGACCAGACCTGTCGCGCTCTGCAACAGCAATTGCGACCGGCATCATCATCAGCGCTATGGCCGTGTTATTCATCCAGCAGCTTCCGAATGTCGTGGTCACCATCAGCGCAAACAGAACTCGCCTGCCGCTCGAGGCTCCGATGATCTTCATCGTGGCTTGTGAAATTTTCTGATGTGCGCCCCATCGTTCGATGCCCTTCGACATCATGAACGCGCCCATGAATAAGAGCACGACCGGATCACCATAGGCTGTGGCAGCCTCGTGCTCGCTCAGGACGCCAGCAAAGGGGAAAACAACTAGCGGGATCAATGCCGTAGCGGCGGTCGGCAGTGCCTCCAAAATCCACCAGATCATGCATAGCACGGTAACCGCCGTCGTCCACGACTGATCCGCTGTGAGCCCAGCACGCGACGTGCCCCAGAACGCGGCAAATGCGCCAACGATCCCACCGATCAGTGACCAAGTACGAAAGGTCATGAATTACGCCTGTCTCCAATTGTTGAAACGATCAATACCCGCCCAATCGGAACTACATCGAAACTCACAAGCACCGAACGCCACCACCACGATTTTGCGATCAACGTTTATGTCGCGAGCCAATCAGAAACCGTCTTGGCATCACCGATTTGCATCCAGGCTAGCCACCTCACCCCGCTGCCGCAACCAATCGGCGATCAACGTATCAATAATAAGTTGAGCCGCATGATAAGCCACCATGGGCAAAATCGCCAAAGGCCCCACCGCTAATGTCAGGTACACTCCCACCATAAGCGTTTTCTGGCTGCCCGCAAACGCCACCCCAATAGCATCTGCTCGCTCGAACGAGAAAGCCCGCGATAGTAAAAATCCCATCGCAAGCAAAACAACATGCACGGTCACCACGACGGCAATCATAAGCGCGGCAGTGGATAACGAAACTGGCGAGTCCTCTTCCACAGCCGCCAACCGCTCCCCACAATACACGGCCCCAATAAAAACCATCACCAAAATGCCAGACTGGGCCAAATTGCTTAGCCAATACTTTCGATGTGTTGCCCACATGCCCACCGGCGACCATTGCCGCAACAACTGAGCGGCAATAATGGGCAACACGACAAGCAACATTAATCCTTTCATGATTCCGCTGAAATCAAACTCGGCTTGCACGCCAACAAGCCCATACAACCATGCGGGGATGACAAGAAAACAGGCCAGGCTTGTGATGATCGTTACCAAAAAAGCGACGGCATCGTTCCCGCCCGCACGTCGGGTAATCACAGCGGCAGAACTAAGCGTGCTAGGCACCGTGGTCGCCAGAATGACTCCAGCCGCCAACTCTTGAGGCAATGCAAGGCTGGCCAACCAACCCAGCGGCGGCGCGATCCCGCTACTCAGCAACGAGCCTAACCATGCGGGCCCCGGTTTACGAATGGCTCGCCACAGCAACGATGTCTGCAGCGGCAACGCCATAACGAACGTGATCGTAAACAGCACGAGGTCGCCGGAAATATGATCGGCGATCGGCCTCATTGGCGATGGCCACACGATCCCCGCCAGTAGCACGAAAACAAGCCCAAGAAGAAACCAACGCTGCTGCAAAAATGCGACCATGAACCTAATTCTTTGTTGAGAGCAACAGCGTTTGGCCGCACGAACCCTTTTTTAGAATAACCACAGAGGCACGGAGGACACGGAGTTTTAGTAGGATGCGGGATAGTGGGTACAGGGGGGGAGGGTATCCTACTGAATGCCTTGGCCCTGCCCCCCCGCATCCACCATCCTGAATCCTAAATCAGTAATCCTGCTCCTTGCTCCACGCTCCCTGCTTCATCCTCCGTGCCCTCCGTGCCTCCGTGGTGAATCCCCACTGCCGAAGTTATTTTTGAGTCATTCCTTAGCAGCTTGCTCACGTAGTTTTTTCGCTCGCAACTGGTTTCCATGGCGCTGGGGCGATTGATCCTTCTCTAAAAGTGCGGCGGCATCTTCAGGCTTTTCCATCGCCTCCAAGGTGCGGGCAAGATTGTAGCGGGCACCGTCTGCCCAAGGCGATCCGCCCTCCTCCGCCCCGGCACGCTTCAGCCAATCGGCGGCCACCTCATAGCGCCCGTCGTCGAACGAAAGCAAGCCTACCCAGTAGGTCGCATCCTGCTTGGCCAACGTATTGACTCGGCGCTCTTCGGAACTGGAAACGCCCGCGATCTTGGTATCTGTTGGTCGAACTTCTTTGCTCGTATAAAGCTGAGCCGCCACACGATGGTCATCTAACGAAGCCTCCTCGGTTCGGCCTGCTTCATGGCGACCTTGGAAATGACGCGTTCGTGCCTTCCACAACAACGGCCGCTTGGCAAACGGCTCGAACGCCAACGCTTCTAACCTTCGGGCCTGCCTACCAAGTTGCAGTTGGTCGCTCAGCGTACGAAACGGTTTTTCCCACAGCCTTACCCCCGTAATGCCAGGTACAGCCTTTAATTGCTCCGCAAGTGAACTAGGCGACACCGAGAGAACAAGATGCTTATCGCCCGTTAGCTTCGATTCTAATTGACGGGCTCGTTTCGAAAGCTCGAACGGCGACGCCACCACGTTGGCAACCGCGCGCTTAGCCGACTCAGCATCGACCGGATAAGCCATCCCCTCGAGGTCGAGCGCTCGGAGCAACGAATCATCTTGCTGCACTTGGGTCAGCGTTGCTACTCCTTTGCCACCAGGGCCGGGCACAGGTAGCCCCAACTGTGTGTCGAACAAATAGAGTTGCCCATCTAACACGAGTGCCGGCAGCCAAAATGGCGACTGTTTTTTATCCGCGGAAGGAATTTCGAGCACCACGACATCGAGCCCCTGCTGCCGGCACAGCAGGGCAAAAACCCAAGCACGCTCTTCCGCGGTGCCTCGACCATCGGCCAGCGTCCGCCAAGGTTGATGTGGAGGAGCGTCTTCATCAGGCACAAGTTGAATGTTGCGAATCGTCCAATCGAAGAGCGCCGTGGCCCGCGCGAGGTCGTTGAAGTCCGTCCCCTGTGCCCATCGAGCAATATCACGCAACCAAACGGCTTCTTGTAAGATCTGCGCGTCGGAGGGCTTCTGCTTCTGTGGATCGGATTGCACAAGCACAAACTCTTGCGAGGCAAGTGCCGGCGCGGTCAGCATCGCTTGAAGCGGCCCCTCCCCAACAAGCGTCGCATCGAGTGAATCGAGCATCGGCTCGCGTTGCCAATCCACTTTCGGCTCGGCCTGGCGCAGCCACTGGTTAAGCCATGCCACGATCTGCGTCATCACCTGGCCGTCTGGGGCTGGCTCCCAACCGATAGCTGGCAATCGTCGTTCGGTATAAACCACTAATTTTTCGTTGATCTCTTTCAGCCGATCATCAACATTCCGCCAAACTTCCAGCTTCGCGGGCACGAACACTTGCTCGGGAAGGCTGCCTTCGATAAGCAGCGTGTTGTCATCGATGACTTGAGCTACTGTTACTTGCTTCGCTAACTGTCGCGAGAAGCCGGCTGCTTGCCGCTCGGCGTCCACCGTTTCATCCTCAATGATATAAAACTTCAGCAAGTCGCCCGATTGAACTCCTAACGACTTGAAACGCCCATTGCCGCCAGGCACGCCGATGATATTCACCGGGTTACCTTCCATTTGCGGATTCGCCGCGGCGATCGCATAAACATCTTGCCCGTTTCGGCTCTTCGTGGCGTCGAGAATCACCGTGGGCGGCCGAAGTTCGGTATCCACAGCCGATGGCAAATCCGCAAGCTGATTGGCCGCCGCGTCGATTAACGCTTCGCCTCGATTGGCTCGCTGCAAAGCATTTTGCTGCTGCCGAGTGTTTTGGGCGACCTTGGGTTCACCGCAACCAAGCACGAGCATTCCCGCCACCACGAAGACGGAGACTGCAACACATCGAAACCAAGGCTGCCGATTTACTTCTAGTGTTCTGTCCATGATGATTTGAGGGTGGCATGCTTTCACGCGCTAGCGGGTAAGCATGCCTACGCCTCCGAAGGCGAAGGCATGCCACCCATCAAATGACGATAGACAGACCACTAGCACGATTTCTACTTACCACTGATTCACGAGCGAACGTATTTCGAGCAAACGCTTAAGCATGACCTCAAAGCGATCGAGAGGCACCATATTAGGCCCGTCACTAGGCGATTTATCCGGTTCAGGATGCGTTTCGCAAAACAACGCGTCGACGCCGATTGCCATGGCAGCCCGAGCCAGCGGTTCAACCATCTCCCGATTCCCGCCTGTCGCGTTTCCCAAGCCCCCTGGTTCCTGTACGCTGTGCGTGGCGTCAAAGATCACCGGCACGCCCAGAGACTGCATTTGCGGAATCGCCCGCAGATCATTTACGAGCCGGCCATAGCCAAAAAAAGTGCCTCGTTCCCCCAGCAAAATATTTTCGCACCCCGCACCAGCCAGCTTTTTTACGACATTCCGCATATCCCCAGGGGCCATGAACTGGCCTTTTTTCACATGGACCGCCCGTCCTGTTTTGGCCGCGGCCACGAGCAAGTCGGTTTGGCGGGCCAGAAACGCCGGAATCTGCAGCAAGGTGCATACCTCCGCCGCCGAAGCCGCCTGGTGAGATTCGTGAATGTCTGTCGTCACCGGCAGCCCCGTCGCCTGGGCCACTCGGTTAAGCACGCTCAAACCTTCCTCAAGACCCGCTCCACGATAGGCATCGAGGCTCGTACGGTTCGCTTTATCGAACGACGCCTTGAAAATGATCTGAACCGGCAAACGACCGCCGATCTCGGCCAACCGCTCGGCGATCGACAACGTGAGCGATTCGTTCTCGATAACACACGGACCAGCGATGACCAGCAACGGCTGACCAGCGCCACAACGATAAGGACCGATCTGAGCAGGATTATTCAGCATGGTGCTTAACACTGTATCCGCCCGACCCAACCCCGGTCGAGACGGGATTTGGCAGGGCGGCATCTTGGGCAAATCAACCCACCTCAGGGGGAATCTCAAAACCAAGCCGCCGAGCGGCCTCGGGGGATACCAATAGCCGTAGCCCGCCTGCGATCATTTCCACGTCCAGCGGCAAGTTCCCTCCATAATCGCCATCGATCTGGTAGGGCACAATCGCATCGGCATCGGCCTCGAGTCGTAGCTTGGCCGTACGCAGAATTACCGTGTCGTCCAAATCCGTATGGGCATGCCGCTGCACGTGCCACAAATAACGCATCACGTTCGCAAAATTGCCTCGTGCAAACGTGCAAACATCCAATTTCCCGTCGCACGACGAGGCGTCTGGTGCAATCGGTAAACCCAAAGCATACAACGGCAGATTGAAGCCAAATAACCAACGGCAGCTATGCAACTGGTTGGCCACTTCAGGTTCCACGGCAGAGACGCTCATCCGTGGGTAGCGATAACTCAATATCGTCCTTAATGTCGGCATCACATACGAACCACGAGTGATGTTCCCTCGCCGAGTTTCATGGAGCGCCCGAACCACCTCGGCATCGAACCCCGCACTCACCATCAACAAAAAATGCTTGCCGTTGGCATTCCCCAAATCGAGCCCCACGACCACGCCATCTTTCACGGTTTGGCAAACATCCTCTGGCTCAATCGTTTGAGCAACGTACCGACCTAACAGGTTCTCAGTACCCATCGGAATAGGCACCATCGGTATCTCCAGCGGCACATGGTTTCTCACCACCGACGCCGTGCCGTCTCCCCCCACTGCGAGCACCGCACGTAGATTTCCTAATTCGAGCCCCTCGACAGACAATGCCGCAAGTTCTGCTAAATCGCTGGTAAGGCGGACACTAAATCCGCTTTTCTCCAGGCAATCCGCAATCTCGCGCACTCGATCGTGCCTCGATCGGGAGCCAGCCCGAGGATTCAAACTCACGATCACCCCCCGGGCCTCTACCCGAGGTCTACTGGCCATCCGCAAGGCTGGAGCCGTCTCAGATTGGGATTCAAGCACCATCTAACCATTCCACCAGTAAATGTCCTGCGAGTTATCTCCCGTCGCCGTGTTATGCAAGCAACTCATTGTACTGTTAGAACTTACGGCGTCGACCAAGTGCTACTGTCTCATTTTGGTGCGCACCGGCCCTCTAAAAGAGCCTCCTGCCAAACATCTCCGGATTGCAGTAATTCAAATCAATCGGCGTCAAACCGAGTGTCGTGTTCTTGTACGTTCTTACTCGGCTACCCCCTTTCGAGCAGCATAAATAATGGCTCAATCTGCCTTGTTTGTCTCACACTAAACACATCCTGTGAAACGACTTATGAAAAAACCTCCGATGCCGAAGTGAGATAATCGGCACCTCTCGGCATGCTAGATGCAATTACTGGGAGACATCCGCCAACGGGCCGAGCAATGGCCCTGAAACGGATATTAACCTTGCTGGCCCGCGGGGCCTCGAATGCGAAGTGGCATAGTGGTTGCCTTGCCCCTGATCACTGTGTCGAGTCAATCGCGTGATTGGCTCATTCGAGGCCCGCTTTTTTTTGCGCGGTGGTCCAATGGCAACGCGCGCAACCAGCGCGGCATTAAAGAGAGACGCGATTCGGTCTCAATGCTCACTTAGCAAGAGAAACGATTAGAGCCAGTTTGCTTCTAGAGAACTCGGCGCTGGTTAAACCAGGTTTCTGCGAACTGCCCAAACGGCTGCCTGAGTACGATCGGACACACCGACCTTTCGCAGAATATGCTGCACATGTTCTTTCACCGTCTCGTAGCTGATCCCCAACGATTGGGCAATTTCCTTGTTCGTTAGACCAAGGGCCAATTGCTTGAGCACTTCGCTTTCGCGTTTGGTGAGGGAAACTTCGACCTCTGAGCCATTGCGAGGCGCGGCTAATGCTCCTGTCACTCTCCGCAATTCGTCACGAGACCAGATGCTCTCGCCAGTGGCGGCCGTTTGAATTGCTGAGATGATTTCATTTCGACTCGCACTCTTCGACACGTAGCCCGCTGCCCCTAACGCCACCGCCCGAGCCACATACGTCGGATTGTCGTGCGAGCTGAACATTACCACGGGCACTTCAGGCTGATCGAGTTTGATGCGGGCCAGGCAATTCAAACCATCGCCGTCTGGCATGCGAACATCCAACATCACCAGGTCCGGCTTATGCTTCACAACGGCCTTGTGGGCCGAGGCTCCGCTCGTGGCCTCGGCAACGATACGAATATCGGTGCCTTCGATCAAAGTTTTCAAACCAGCACGAACAACCTCGTGGTCATCCGCGATCACCAACTTAATTGACATAACAAACTAACCTCGTTGTCGCCTTGAAGACTGCTCCACACCGAATAGCAAATTACCCGGCTAACTTCACCGTAGATCGCCATCCGACTCCACATGAACAGCAGAAAGCTATAAATTCTGCTGCCGCGAGTTTGGATAGGCCACAACTGTTCCACCAGTGTGGCCATCTGAATTGCCTCGATTACGCTCGCAATTTGCAGCGGTGCCTGTTCCGAAACGCCGCCACGATGCGATGAGAATCTCTTCGACTTTCCTTCTATATGTAACCATACCTCTATAAACCGACAGTTCCAGCGGGGGATAGCACTATGACAGGCAGGGGATTACCCCCCAAGGGTGAAAGACCGCCCCGCAGCCGTACGGTAATCCATGACGTCTCCCGAATCACATAAGGAAATCGATCTAAAGCAAATCTCAACTAATCGTCAAACAATCAAGCCTAATCTCTGTAACGAAACTAAAATACTCAAATAACGCGCGGATCGGGCCAAATTGCCTTTTATGAACATGCTGCGGGAACGCATCTCCCATGTTGCTTTCTCGCCATTCGAGAACGGCATCGGGATCGAAAAATCCCAGTTCATTCCCAGGAGGTGGGCTCAGCAAAGAGTGTCAACCTGGCTTTCCATCCCGCGTGTCAAGTCGTGTTCAAATATTTGCACACTAAGCAACCACCGCCAATTACACGCTCGTCGCGCGATTTTAACACCACCCATGCTAGCATTCATCTCGACATAAACCAATTGCCCGCTGAACCAATTTCAAGCTTAAATTCAAGAGATTTTTTCAACCTCGTCGTCAGAGATTTCAATTACACAGTGTGACGATTTCCCCTCGGCTCCATCATCCAGCTTTACACTTCGGAATACTTACCACATACTCACTCCTCGCCCTGAACCATGCTTTATTTATTATCCCTCTCAGAGGCTTGAATACATGACGCTGCTCTCGATGAACGAAATTTCAACCTTTCGTTGGTCGTTCGAACAAGATGTCGAAAACTATAAGCAAGCTGGTTACCACGGAATCGGCGTATGGCGACACAAGTTCTCCGACTGGGATGAAGACGATGCCATCGAGCTGCTCGCCGACAGCGGGCTGACTGTCACCAACCTCATGTGGGCAGGTGGCTTCACCGGTAGCGACGGCCGCTCGCCTGCCGAGGCTGTGGTCGATGCCGCCGACGCCCTACGCCTTGCCGGAAAAATTTCTGCCGGTTGTCTCGTGGTCCACGCCGGCGGGCGTAATAACCACACGTTTCGCCATGCTGGGCGACTACTTCGCGGCGCGCTCAACGAGTTGCTGCCCATCGCCGAAGATGTCGAGGTGCCAATCGCCATCGAACCCATGCATGCCGCCTGCGCGCGCGACTGGACCTTCCTGGTCGAGCTCGAGCTAGTAGTATCCTTGCTCGATGAATACCGTAGCCCCTGGCTGAAATTAGCATACGACACCTACCACTTCCCTTTGGATGGCCCGCAGCGTGCGATTCTCAAGCACCTTGCCCCGCACATAGCGATTGTCCACCTTAGCGATCGCACCGCACAACCGTGCATCGATCAAGAACGCTGTTTGCTTGGTAAAGGCCAAGTTCAGCTTCGCGAAACAGTCACCGCGCTCAGAAACGCCGGCTACACCGGTGCGTTCGACGTAAAGCTTATCGGTCCAGAAGTCGAGAACATCGACTATTGGAGCGTTCTAGAACAATCGCAACTTGCATTCAGCAATTTCGCAACGCCGCTGAAAACGCATTCGCTCGCATGACAGTCCCCGACGAGCTAAGAATCAACGCTCAACTCGCTATTCCTCGCCGCGAGTTCCGATTCACCTTTGTACGCAGCTCTGGGCCGGGCGGCCAAAACGTCAACAAGGTTGCCTCAAAAGCCGTGCTACGCTGGTCGATCACCGCGAGCGAGGCGATATCAGAACCAGTGCGTACTCGCCTGCTTTCCAAAGTCGCCCGACAAATCAACGATCGTGGTGAACTTATCCTCACGAGCCAGCGCTACCGCGACCAGGGTCGCAACGTAGACGATTGCCTGGAAAAACTCCGGACGATCGTACTTAACGCCACAAAGGTTCCTAAACGGCGAAAGAAAACTCGTCCCACCAAATCGTCGCGCGAGGCTCGCCTGGGTGAAAAGCGAGTTCAGTCCGAAAAAAAGCGACGCCGAACTCCACCAACTTTCGACTAATTGAAGCTGTCTGGGAATTGTTCAGGGGCTGGGGGTCGGGGGCTGGGGGAAGGCTTTATTGCAAAGTGCAAAGTGAAAAATTCAAATTGCAAATTGGTTGTTGGGGTGCTTGTTCTTCTGGTAGTTGGCATTGGGCTTTAGACTTTGGGCGTTGGGTGGGGATTGGGGTTGCGTACCGGGGACGCTAAGCCGCGAGCGGCGGGGGAAGGTGCGTATTTTTCGGAAGGGGACAAGTTT
>CAZTWS010000011.1:0-65442 GCA_964618225.1 uncultured Planctomycetaceae bacterium | reverse complement strand
GGAGAGCATGGATCGAGACCTCCAGGGGAAGAATTTCTACCTGTCTGAAATCCTCGCCACAACGTACCAAAATAACACGCTAGTGTTCTGTCAGTCTTGAATTGCTGGGTGGCATGCTTTCACGCGGTAGCGGGTAAGCATGCCTACGCCCAGAAGGCGAAGGCATGCCACCCAGCAAATGACCATGGACAGAATACTAGGTTTCTCCAACGCTGACGTGGAAGCAGGGGCTTCCAAATAACTTGCGGCCCTTGTTTTCCAGCAACCTACGCAATATCGGCCCACAAAAAGTGCAGAAGTCAAATTAAGCAGATTCTACGTCGACCTGGGTAGCAGCCGCATTCTCACGGCGTGCCCCATTTCGAGAAACCAGCACTAGAATAATTACGCCAGGCGTTATCAACGCGATAGCGAAAGTGCTTAGCAACAAACGGCTTTCCGCATTTGTAATAGCCAAAGCGCCCATCATCACGCCACAAGCAATCAAACTCCAAGCCAGGATTGGAGCTGGCTTCTCGCTTGCTTCTGGAGCAGCGTGTTCTTCCTCACACTTCTCTAAAGCCCTGATTCGCTTCCAGCCTAGTGATTCGCCCCTCGATAACCATGTTGCAAAGACGAGCACAACCACAGGCAACACAAGACCAAGCACGATATCCAGATGCTTTGTGTTCAATTGGGCACCGGTCAGATAAACACCTGCTTTTGCGATAACGGCTAAGCCTAAACTAATCACAACTGTCGCCCACACGGCATTTGAGTCCACTCCCTTGCTGAAAAGCCCCCAAAGAGTCGGTGCCAGTAGCGGCCCTACAACGAGGCTAGCGGCAGCTACGATCATGTATTCAGCGCCACCCAGGTGGGGAACCGCCAACGCGAAGGCCGTAAGCGAAACGCCTAATATAAAAGTAAAGAGTCGTCCGAGCGTAACCAGGCTGGGATCGTCGGCGCGTCGGTTAGCAAGTACGGCATAAATATCACTCGTCAACACACCCGCAAAGACATTCAGCTTAGCACTCACAAGCGACGCGGTAGCAGAAAACATAGCAGCCACCATGATCCCCACCATTCCAGGAGGCAGCACCGACTTACAAGCGAGAATATAGGCTTGCTCCGGGTTGGCATAAGGATTCTGGTAACGATACAACATCGGCGGCAAGAACCAGATGAAAGGGCTTATCAGGTAAAGCACGCCAAATAAGTAACAGCTTTTTCGCGCATCAGTTTGAGTAGGGACGCAAATGTATCTCTGAATAAACGTCCATTCCGCGCCAATAATAAAGAAGTGAATCGAAGCCCAACCGATGAGAAAAAACCAAGTATATTCGCCTGCCGTTGGCCAAAAATAGCCTTGTGGCACCGCTTCAAAAAATCGCTCCCAACTATCAACTTGGCCGATTAATGGCGGGAGAACGAACACTACGGCCAAACACAGCACGATGAATTGCACGACATCGGTCATGAGCACTCCCCACAACCCGCCGATCATCGTATAGGTAACAATCATTCCACCAAAAATCAAAGTTGCCGCGGTGATTGATAAATTGCCTGTTGCCGGGTCGCGTAACGGATTGTTTTCAGAAAGAGGCATCAAAGCCACTAACATGATCGATAACGAATAGAGAGCAACCGCGGCACTGATCATGCGAAAGATCGTCATCGCCCACGTATAGAAATGGAGTACCGACTGACCATAACGTAATTGAATAAATTCTCCAGGAGTATTGATGCCTAGCGATTTCCATCGGCCAGCCACAAAATAACCGACAATCATTCCGATAATGCCGTAACTCAAATTGATCGCCACGGCCACCATGCCATACTTGTAGGCTAGACCACCCCACACCACAAACGTACCGGCGGAGAACATCGTCATGTAGCTGCTCAAACCAGCCGTCCACCATGGCGACTGCTTCTTCGCTACAAACAACTCAGCAGCGCTCTTAGCTTGTGCACCAAGCACGATACTCACAAGTATAATGCCGAGCATATAGAGGAACAGCACGATATAGTCGGAAGTTACCACAGTGATATTTACCTTGCTCTTCGTAATTTGAACGAATCAGATTCGCCTATCCTATTTACTGGAGACGACTCCGACACCGATTGCATTCTTACGAGTCAGGAGTTACGTGCAGTCGGCCCCAGAGACGCCTCGCATATATGCGAGAGTCTCATTCTGACTGAACCTGTTCGTGCTGGGAACTCAATCCGAGTAAATTGCAAACTCGCCCTAAATTAAAACCAATACAAATGTCTCAATAGACCGAAGGCGCACTCGCACTGCATGGGCAATGCGTGCGCCTTTTCGTAAGCCTGTGTGTTTCACGTCTTATTGCTACTGCAACATTCCAAATTAAAATAATCAGCAAATCAGACTTGCTTGAAATTGCAGAGACAGGCCAATTATGCTGAATCGTCATTCGATCCGCCATCATTTAGAAACAATCACGGTGGCTATTTTGTTGAGCGTCGCTTGGCATGCTGCCGCGACTGCCGCTACAGAGAAGTTGCGGGTTCTCATCGAAACCGATCTTGGTGGCGATGCCGATGATCAAGCATCTTTTGTGCGATTCCTCGTTTATGCGAACGAGTGGGATATCGAGGGGATCATCGCCGATCGACCTGCCGAAGCAATGATTACCGACGGTGCTCGCGACCATCTAGGGCACAAATTTCAAGATGGCTTTGATATGGCCTGTGTCTATATCGATGCTTATGGCGAGGTTCGCGACAATCTTGCTAAACACCACCCTGATTTTCCCACCTTGGAATCTATCCGCAAGCGAACGGTGCCGGGGTGGAACACTACCGACCAAGGCGTCAACCTGATCATCAAGGCCGCTGACCGCGACGACCCCCGGCCGATTTGGTATGGCAATTGGGGCTCCAACAGCGGCAGCACAAGTAATTTACGACGTGCTTTAGACAAGGTACAAGCCGAGCGAAGCCTAGAGGATTACCGCAAGTTCGCATCTCGCTTTCGGATCGTTACGCTCGACGGAAATGCCCCGTGGCCGCGACAAGGACACGCTGACGATATTTTGCTGCACGTCGAAACCGGATACCCAGTAATCAACAACGCCCGCTGGTATCACCAGTTCCGACCGCTCACGGAAAAAGCCGGCGGATTTAATATTGATCGCGACGTGCGCAAAAACCACGGACCGCTTGGCGCACTTTATACAACGCCAAAAGAAGGAGACAGTTGGTGCTTCGTTTACCTTATACCGACCGGTTTAAGCGATCCGTTACAACCCACGTGGGGATGCTGGGCAGGTCGCTACGGTTTGCGCGACGACAAGCATAAGGGGCCAAACCGCTTTTGGGCAAATTTAGAAGATACCTGGACCAATCCTAAAACTGGTCGCAAGAGCACCAATCGCGACAACACTGCCCGACGATGGGCTGTTCATCTACAAAACGATTTCAAGGCACGAATGGATTGGTGCGTCGCAGAATTTGAAGATGCAAATCACCCACCTGAAATTAAACTCCAAGGTAAAGTATCGACGAAACATCAAGTTCTGAAAGCAAAAGCAGGAACATGGTATTCGCTCGATGCCACCGGCACCATTGACCCCGATGGAGATAAGCTAAAATACAATTGGTTTGTATATCCTGAGCCAGGAACTTACTCAGGAAATGTGACAATCCAAGATATTTCGTCGCCTCGGGCAACTGTGGAAATACCTAATGACGGTGCGGGTGAAACAATCCATGTGGTATTAGAAGTAACCGACAACGGCGAACCAGCGCTAACGCGCTACGCACGCGTAGTGTTCCACATACACTAACCAAAATCCGGGGGAATCGGCGGTCTTTGAGTGAACGATCCTGCAAAACTACGGTAAAGCTTACGAAATATGCACACCGCCATTTACGGCGATCGTTTCCCCGACAATATAGCTACCGCCTGGCCCAGCGAGAAATGCCGCCACCTCGCCAATTTCCTCTGGCTCCCCAAGCCTGCCTAAAGGGATCGTTTGTCGTATTGCCTCGATTCGTTCTGCGCTAACGGTTTGCAAGCCTTCGGTAAAAATATATCCGGGCGCGATGGCATTAACGAACACTCCTCGCGGAGCCGCCCATTTTGCTAATGAACGGGTGAAGCCAAGGATCCCGGCTTTCGCGGCTGAATAATCAACATCACACGAATTGCCGCCACGCTGCCCCGAGATCGAAGAAATGTTGATGATCCGGCCACTACCTCGTTCTAACATTCCAGGCAGCACGGCCTTCGTGCAAAGAAAGTACGATTTCAAGTTTAATTCAAGGCATCTGTCCCAGTGCTCGATTGTGGTGTCGAGAATTGGCGTGAGCCAATTGTGCCCTGCATTATTGACAAGAATGTCAATTGGCCCGAATTGACGATGCACAGCGTCGACCATGGCCTCCACATCGCTTGCGTTAGTAACATCGCTGTAGATCGGCCATGCTCGCCCACGTTGCGAGTTGATTTCTTCGCAAATGGCTGCCGCCAATTCAGGCTTTGTTAGGTAATTGATCGCAACGGCTGCCCCTTGCCGTGCAAGCACTCGGCCAATACCAGCGCCAATTCCGCGCGAGGCACCGGTCACAAGAGCAACTTTGCCCGCAAGCGTCATGTCACATATCCGAATTCAGACAAGTTTAAAACGGATCCACTGCGGTAGAAATTAACGGCGTCGCGTAATACCGCTGTGTCATCCACTGGCGGGCTTGGAAACCGTAAGCGTAAAATTATTCTCCCCAGGTTGTATTTCGAACTCCAACCCGGAGGACCTTGTATCGAGAAAACGAGCGTCGACAAGCGGAGGAACAATAATACCGTTTTCTCTTTGCGACGAGGTATCTGGAGGAACGATGCATACTCCGTATTTGCCTGGATGAATGCTTGTATTGCGATCTTTAGAGCGTAAGCTGAAAGTGCCGTCGCTTTGAATATCACCGCGTGCCAAATGTTGCCCTTCAATGGATACAAACATCACCATGCCAGTCGTCACGGGAGATCCGTCTTTATCATAGACCACTTTACCAGCCACGGTTGTGTCTGGTCCGCTGCAGCCAAGGACCAAGAGCAAACTACTAAGAACCACCGCACAAAGCGGCCACTCATCAATGATTGCCGATTTCATGTTTGCTGAATAATAGAGTATCTCGATTCAAGACTAAACCAATGCGTGGTAGTGAAAAATTTAATAGGTTTTCTTCACAGTGCTAAAGCATCCTAAACGGATCGCCCTCACCTATCGGACACCATCTCGTCGATTCGCCATGTATTTTAAAGTAACGAGGTCAATGGAAGGATCAATACTTTCAACATGACCGTCTCCCATCAGAAAATTACAGACCCCTGGATGCCAACTACCAAACTGACTGTTGTAAGCCTCGTCTGGGTTAGATGCGATTGGGGCCAGATCGGCCACGGGAACGCCAGCGGCTGACAACGTCGCGCCTGCGGCCCGGCCAGCCGTTGGGCCATGATCAGAATTGAAAATGCAATTATCGTGATCAGAAATCTGCGGGGCGCTCATGCGAACGTGCTTTTCTCCCACGAAAATCGTTTTTGAAGTTCCGTCTGTAATCTCTTTAAGCTTTAACGCAGAGCGATTGTTCGACGCGTTCGTCTGAGATGAGCCATTGAAAAAAACGCCATTCACTGCTCGAGGATTGAGAGCACCGCTCCAATCTGCGGTCCTGGCATCGTTTACACATACCGCGTAATCGCCCACAGAACCTCTAAATATGATCGTGTCACGCCCCTCACCAGTGCTTAGAACGGTCGGCGCGCGACGTGTCGGACAGTAATACTCGGGTAATGTGAGTTCTACGGTCCTTTGATTTTGTTCTTCAAAACTGGGGCTCTTCACCGTCGGTGAGCGGTCGTTTGCCACCCATTGATTATAGATATTCTGGCCTTCCATGAATGGCATAATATCCACATACCACGTGTGTCCCGTTTGATCGTGAGTCGTTCTGGCAAACGGCAAACGCCCGCGCGAGTCGTGATAGTTGAGCAGAGCAAGCCCGAATTGCTTTTGGTGATTGATGCACTGCGCTCGGCGAGCCGACTCGCGTGCCGCTTGAATCGCGGGCAATAATAGGGCAACCAAAATACCTATGATGGCAATGACTACCAGTAGCTCGACTAGAGTAAATGCCGACCGAAATCTTCCCTTCATAACGAGCCTCTGCTAATTCGCATGAAAATGCATTTCAGAGCACAACTGACTCCCGCCTATCAACAGTCGAGGGCTTGTATTACACAACAGCCAAGGAGATGAGTTAGATTATCCGTGGGGCACCCCACGTATTTTCAAAGCTTAACTGTCAAGTCTAGCTATTACGACAAAACCGCCCTAACAAGGTGCTCTGAAAAGAAATGGAAAAGCCGCCTGCACCAATTTATAATCAATAATGTATCTAATTACATCGCATTTTTATCACTTTTGTGAAATTTATGCTACGCGTATCGTATTAATACTGGTGGTTTTGTATCAAGGCATGGGGAGGGATTCTGCAGGATGACTGCGGCCGTTAAACACAAACCACACTCATTTTCATCCAGCGAAGTCGATGCCGTTGGTGCCAGAAGTTAAAAAACGCGACAAAAACTATAGCGCAATCGCTTAGAATTGCCACCGGCTTGCTCCTCCAACCGACACTAGGGGACTGAACTAGATGGACTTACGAACTCCCTTTCTAGGATATGCAATCGCCCTAATATCAAGCACTAACCTTGTTGCCGATCAACCTGAATCCATTCCCGCAACGTCGATCACGATAAGTCCAAGTGGCCACTTTATCAGCTACCAAGGACACCCTCTGCTTCTACTCGGCGATAGCGGAACGCAGTGCGTTGTTCAAAACTTGAATATCGACCATCGAAAGTGGTTAGACGAATGCGCCACTCGCGGTCTCCGCGCGGTTCACATCTGGTCTTTCGTGGCGGCAAGACAAAAACAGGATGGTTCGGTTACCGAGCCACGCTGGGGATATGTGTACCCAGACACCACTCCATGGCAGCGAATGCCATCGGGCCCCCTAGCATTCGATCAAAAACCGCAATGGAATCTCCAAAAGTTCGACGACGGAAAAGACGACGAGCTGCACCATTATTGGCCACGATTACGGGATATCTGTTCCTATGCCAAGAAAAAAAACATGCTCGTCGGCATAACGGTTTTTTTTGGTTGGCCTAAGCACAACGATGCTTCGCAACCAGACTGGCTATATCATCCACTAAATAAAATTAACGGTGGATTCTTATCGGAAACAAACCGAATCGCCATCGCTCCGCAAACAATCCAGTATCCCGGACGCGAGATACTGAACGAGCCATGGTCCGATGATTGGCCGCCAGCCCAAAAAACTCAATGGGTGTGGGAGCGGTTTGCCAATGAACTAATTAAACAAACGCTACCAAGTGGCAATGTGTTTTATGTGTTCATGGACGAACACTCTTACAGCGAAGGCAACTGCGGTGACCATTTTTGTGAATTCTTCCGAAGCCGCGGCGCGTTTTGGGTGGATTGGGGTAAACGTCGAAATACGGTCGACGCGGTATATGATCAAGCACTTCTCACAGCGAGCGACGATCGCAAGCTAAAGGCTCAATTCATGGCGACTCCCCACAGGCCATTTATCGGTTTGGAAGAGGGAGGCGAGTCTGGGCTCAACTACACAACCGATTTACTTCCTTCCATGTGGCGCTACGCCATGGCGGGTGGAAATTACTTCCACCACGATGACGAAAGACAAGAGAGTAAAACCACTGGCGTGATGGTTTTTGATCCTCATGTGCGAGATGCCAACAAACAAGCGGTTCTGGATCGGCTAAGTTGGATCGGTCACGCCAGCCGATTGTTCAATGAGACCGTTAAGAATTTAGACGCAATGGCACCCCACGATGAATTGCTCCAAGAGGCGAAGGATATCTTTTGCCTCGCAGATCCAGGGCAGGAATATGTAGTGTTTGCCAAGGCGGGTTCACAAACAACATTTTCCTTAGAGCTCAAGCCTTTTAAACACTCTTACAAGTGCCGATTCTACAATCCTAAGACCGGTGAATTCGGTCCTGAATTCCTCAGTGCCGCGGAATCACCAGCCGTATTCGAAAAGCCTGATTCCGGCCATTGGGCACTTTATATTACAAAATGAAGATCGCGATGCTTAAATACGTCTTCTCTACCGCATTGGTGATTGTCACACTTTGCACTGCCACAGCGCAAGTCCTTGCCAGCAAACCAGCCACAGCCGCTCGTCCAACGAGCCAATTGCGTGTTGCCGCGGTCCAAATGCGATCTATTCGCGACCTGGACGCCAACCTCCGTAAGATAGAAAGACACCTCAAACGGTGCGCTCATGATGGAGCTAGAGTTGTTGTCTTTCCGGAATGCGCATTAACAGGCTATTTCGAAGATGCCTACATGCAGGGATTTTCAGCGGAAACGCTGGCAAATGCTGAAGCTAAAATTGCCGACGCTTGTCGTAAATTTGGCGTTTACGTGGTCGTTGGAGTGCCTTACCGCAAGAACGACAAGCTTTTTAATTCCGCCCTCGTGATTACCCCTGAAGGAAAGCTACTCGCAAGGTATAACAAAATACAACTGGCCGAAACGTGGCCCGAACCGGGGCAAGATTTGTTTGTCATCCCAATCGATGGCGTTCCCACGTCAATCATTATATGCCACGACGAGCGTTATCCAGAGCTAGTTCGTCTGCCAGTGCTGGCTGGCGCGCGTGTCGTGTTCTATCTGTCGCATGAATCAGGGCTATCTGCTGAGTCGAAAATCTTGCCATACCGTGCTCAAATACAAGCTCGAGCGGTCGAAAATACTGTCTACATCGTGCATGCCAATGCCCCTGCAAACCCCGATGCAACCGGCTCGCACGGCCACAGTCGATTGATAGCACCAGACGGCAATGTAATCGAGGAAGCCTCGGTATTTGGCGAAGATGTGCTCACGACCACTTTAAAAATGGATCTTGCAACCGGTCACTTGGCTCGCCAATCGGTTGAGCGCGGACCGCTGGGCGATTGGTGGCGGGCTGGCACTGCTCGTGTTAGGGTGATCAATGAGTAAGGACTCGCATCCACTCAACGACTCGTCACGGCAGTGTTTCCATGAAAAGTTCGGGAAGCCATCGCACAAGTACATCGCCGCTGTCGGCGTTACGTGACAGATGCCGGGCGGAAACCAGCGAATCCGTAACAATCAAGTCGGCTTGATATTGCTTTGCCTCTTGTAGCCGCTGTCGGGCTAGCTTTACGGCCAACTCCGGATAAGTGAGCCAGAGGCCATCGTCTGCTCCACAGCTTTTAGCAAGAGACCTCGACCAAACACTGTAGATGCGCCTGATTCCCATCGAATCGATAACTCGGCGTGGCCATTCAAATATCGCGCCCGTTCCGAGCGCCGCCTCTGGCCCTTGAAAACCGGGCTGGATTGCTTCACTAGATGCCATACTGTCCGCAAGCAAGCTGGCGCTGCGGCTATCCAAGAATAACGCGCCTTTTGAGTGCCCGGCATCGCGATGCAGCTCACCATTGCCATTTTGCGAAGGCGCGGGAATCGCTACCCCACCCTTCTCTGCAAGCCTTTCCGAAAGTGATGAAATCGTCACATCACTTGGCAACGTTATTCCTATCGTCGGATAAATTCGCAGCAACGCCCAAAGCGTCTGCGGGCCATCGGCGATTACTTCAGTAGCACCTGCACTAACAATTCGATCGACCACCAACTCGGCCTGTCGGCGAGCTTTGCTCCTGTCACCAAGACAATAAGCCAGTGCGCCATTCGCGATCACCATAACTTCAATTTCGCGATAGCTTTGATCCCGTCGAAGGGCATCGGCCGCTAATCTTGCCGCTTCATAATCTCCTGATTCCGCAGACTCACCAGCCAGCAGCAGCACGGGGGCCCGCATGGGGGCTGGCTCCGGCATCGGACGCTCCAACGCCGCAAGGATGGTATCTGGAGCCAAGCCAGCTTCGAAAACGGCCGCTCTGGCTTCTGCAATATAGCTGCTAACCGGCATGTGGCCGATGCACCATGATTCGCTAATACTGTCGAGGGTCGATTGGTAGAGTAATTCCACCTGCCGCATCGATAGTAATCCCAGTTCATGACGCGAGCGCCACAACATCATGGCTCGAGCCCGTGTCGAATGGCTCTCCAACAGAGTAAGGTTCGAAACTTCCCCGGCCACCTTACACATAGGGCAAAACCGACATCCGCTCAGCGCCGCGTAATATCGTGACAGTGCAACCGGTGGCTGCGAAGTTGTGAGTAGTTGATCTATCATGTCGTGGGCCCAAATCCCATTTTGCCTGGGTTTAGAATATTGTGTGGATCAAGGCATCGCTTCAACCCTTCCAAAACCTGAAAAGCGGTGCCGTATTGCTCCCGCATCAACCGAGCCAACTTGAGTCCGACACCGTGATGATCATTTAGAACCCCACCACACGAAATCGAGGTTCGCACTGCCAAATTCCAAACCTCGTTATGTAACGCTAAAGCTTCTCCGGAGTCTTGGGGTGGCTCCGCAATCACAAACCGGTCGTATACCATCACTCCCCAGGGAAACCAATGTGAAAAGTGACCATAGTATCGCAGCCCCCATTCGGCATATTTTTCTTCCAGTACCCGCTTCTTCGTTGCGTACAGATTCGCGATTTTGTCGTAAGTACAAACCGTATCAAGCGTTCCAAACATCATCGGCAAGTCGAATACATGCGGTGGAAAATAAAAGTTGTAGCGGTGCTTCCACCAACGATTGCCATGCTCAGCCCCTAATTCATGCGCGCCCACTTCTCGGCAGATTTCTAAAGCACGCCCCTCCTGCACATCGACCATATTCTTGCGACCATCGAAGCCAAGCACCATGTAAACCCCAGCGTCAACTTGCGTTCCGAGCGTGCTGCCGATCCATTTAACGCTGCTCGATTCGTCGTACAGACGAATCACACAAGGCTCGAGCCGTTCGTGCATGATGCGACGCCCCGCCTCGAGTCCATCGGCAAGATTCCTGAAAATCAACGATTGGAAACGGCGTTCTTCTGGCAACTGTTCGATTCTCATCGTCGCTTCTGTGATAATTCCATACGATCCTTCTGAACCAATGAAGAAATCAAGAATCCCAGGCCCGGCAGCATGGCTTGGCACAGACAAAGTCTTCATGATTTCGCCGTTAGGCAGAACCATCTGAATCGATAAGACCATATCCTCGGCTTTACCGTATTTAGTCGAAAGCACCCCCGAGCCTCGGCATGCGAGATATCCTCCCAGCGTTGCCGAGTGAACAGACGCCGGATAGTGCGGAAGCGTGAAACCAGCCGCATTCAGCTTCGACTCAAGTTCGTAACCATTGACGCCGGCACCCGCGGTAACGGTTTGCGCGGTGGCGTTGATCTCTGTAATTTCAGACAATCGCTTCAAGTCGAGCGTTATGCCTCCGTATACAGGAACAATTCCTCCCTGAGAGCCGGACCCCCCTCCCCAGGCAATCAACGGAATTCGATGCACGTTAGCCAGCTTGACGATGGCTGCCACTTCCTCCGCGTTACCAGGTAAAACAACGAAATCCGGTATCGGGAAACTATTGCCTCGATCGACCAGCATGCGTGGAACCCAAAAGTAGTCGACACCATAGATGGCACGGTCGGCTTCGTCGGTTAGAACGAATTCCGATCCGCAGATGTCCACCAGTTCCGACTCAATCATTTGTCGCTGTAGTTCATGCATATGCTAGACGCCACTAATTTCGTTCAAATTCATGCAAACGAGATGTAACGTCGCGCAAGGCTCGATCGCTATCTCGATAAATGTCATACAAAGTTTCGTAGCGAGAGCTTACATCTGGTTGAGGCTCGATCGACTCGCGAAATCGGATGATTGACTCCAACGAATCTGGCGTCTCCTCGATTGCTCCGACTCCCATCGCGACGATGAGTGCCGCACCGTATACCGCGTCACTCTGTTCGGTAACGCGGAGCGGCTGATTCAAAATATTTGCCACAATCGACGGCCATAGCTTGCTTCGCGCTCCATTCCCAATCAGTCGTAGTTCGTTTGCCTTTAACCCAGACTTCTCCATCGCGCCAAATGCGTCCTTTAGGCCAAAAGCCACTCCTTCCAGAACACTTCGCGCGAGATGAGCATGGGTGTGTTTGGCTGTCAGACCAATAAAATCTCCACGCATTCGATTGTCCCAATAGGGGGCCCATTCGCCGTTGAGATGCGGATGGAAAATCAATCCTTCAGAGCCGGTCGGAACCCGTGCGGCGGCCGCGTCCATCTTTGCATAGACCGCAAAATCAGGATTATTGAAGCCCAAAATGTCTCTCAGCCAACGGTAGCACGAAGCAGCATACTTACTCGCCGTCCCCGGATACCAGAGACCATCAAGCACATGCCGATAATTAAGGATGTGCAAAGCTGGCATTGGCTCCGCCGCAACGACCGCAATTCGTCCGACACTCGCTAATTTGATAACGCCCGTGTTAGGCCGAAGTGCGCCGCTTCCTAATACCTCCGCGGCAGTATCTGTAGTGCCGGCGATTACAGGAGTTCCAACCGCCAAGCCTGTATCGGCCGCCCCTTCCCTGCCAATTGTTGCAACAACGTCCGTAGGTAGCACAACACCGGGTAACCAATCACGCGATGCGCCCAAATCCTGATAGAACTGCTCAATCCACTCGTTATTGACCGGATCATAAAGCAGGCTTCCACTCGCATCGATCGTATCGGTAACCGGGCTTGCCGCTAAACGGTTCCGTACATAATCCTTTTCAAAAAGAACCCGATGCGTGGCACGCCATACTTCTGGAGCATTCTGCCGAATCCACAGTAGTTGAGGCCATGTCCATAACGTGCTTACGTCATTAAGCGTCTTTTCGCGAATCGTTGTGCCCCAGCGATTCTGAATTTCATCAACTTGCTTGGAGCTGCGAGTATCGAAAACCAAAATACTAGGTCGAAGCGGTTGTCCCGACTTATCAACTAAAACAGCGTTGTGCGTTACTCCGACAATTCCCACACCGGCAACTTCGCCGGCTGAAATTGCCGCATGTTTCATTGCTTGGCGAACTGTCGTGCAGAACGCTTGGTACCAATCCTCAGGATTTTGTTCCACCCAACCTGGCCGAGGAAAGTCTGTGCGAATTTCTTGTTGGGCAGAGCCCAGAACACGACCATCAACCCGTATCACCATTGTCTTGCAGGCACTAGACCCAAGGTCGGCCGCAACGACGCAGGTCTTGTTCATCCGGTACCTGCCTTAAAATAAACGCCGCGTAGGGGTTCATCGCCAACACATACCATTCGATGGGGAATCCCACCGATCTTATAAAAGGCTACCCCTCGATGCAGCGATGCTTTATGTAGCTCGCCTTTAATACGCCAACTCGCCTCACCGCGTCCCTCAAGAACATAAAATATTTCTGCCTCTGGATGCTCATGCCACTCTGCCGCTTCTCCCGGCGACAGCTCCCCAAGACCAAAAACCATATGGCCATTGGACTCATCAGGGCTCACCCAGCGCCGCCATTTACCTTGTAAACCAGGTACCGCGGCGTGCTTGCCATCGATTAACTCATTCCAAGCAAGCTCCTTCACCCAAATCGTTTCATCCATAGCGAACCTCAACTATTTCAAGTTGTCCGCTGCCTTAGCTATTTCTAGTTTTGCGCCGACCTCGCGAAATTCTTCCGCGATTTCTTCTGTTACGCCGGAATCTGTCACGACTCGATTTGCTTGACCGATACTTAGACTGGTAATCAGGCCACGACGGTGAAACTTCGTGTGGTCAACCAATATATTCGTCCGCTGGCTTTTAGCCGCAACAACCCGAAGTAGCTCCGCCAAAAGCGGTGAATCTGTAGTCATGCCGTGCGACGCAGAGATCCCCGCCGTCGATAAATAGGCGGCATCAAAATGCAACGACGCCAATTGACTAAGCGCCATCGGACCTGCAAACGCATTCAACTGATGTTGCAGCTCGCCGCCTGTTGAAATTACTTCAATCTGCGGGCAATTCTGCATCTCCAAAGGAATCTGTGGAGAGTTAGTAACCAGCGTCACTCGGCTCAATCCACGCGCCGCTAGAGCTCGTGCAAACAAGTAGCAAGTCGTGGAGGCATCTACAAATATGGCCCAACCTTCGCAAACCTTTTCTGCTTCATACTGGCCAATTTGTTCTTTGGCATCACGCTGGCTTTCGAGCCGAATTGTGAACCTGGACTCGATCGGCTCAGTTTCGGCAACGGTTACTCCACCATGCACGCGTGATACCATGTTCTCCTGCTGAAGTACCCTAAGATCTCGATACAACGTAACTTGGGAAACTCCGAGCTCTCGCCGTAAATCATTGATCGAACAAACTTTACGTTGCTTTACAACATCCAATATCCGGTCGTGGCGCTGCTGTCTCAACATAATAATTTACCCGATCTAAACCCAATGATTTTTCAAAACATTTCACATTAGCATACATTGAATGATCAATTTGCTCAATAGTTTGGAAAATCTGATTTTCCGATCGAACGTTCAATTCGGGGCAAATCTACAACTACTAATCGCTGTAACTCTTTAGTCGATTAGAATTTACATAAAGCTTCTCACGTAATTAGCCACCGAAAGGCAGAAAGCCTTCCTTTTTATCAAAAGGGCCTTATGCTCTCAGGCTCCAAGCTATCAAGGACAATCGTACCGTCCTCCATTTCGATAACAATCGACCGAAGTCGAGCCCCCATATTTCCCACAAGTATGCTGCGGGCTCCGTCTTCGCGGGTCAAAGCTAAGCACACCACTTCCAAAGGGTGCGAACTTGTGGCGAGGCAAACGCTTTGATAGCCACTCATCGCTCTAAACACCGAGTACGTCATGTAAGGATTCCCAGACGAATCCATGATTCCTCGCGGTCCGTGTGTCTCATAGTAAGTGACGCTCGCAAGATTACGTTCAGCCGCCAACTGCGAAAGTGAACCGGTGGTCCAAGCAGCGGCAAACCCGGTCGATTGCCGCTCATCCGTTGGCGGTTCGTTATATTGCCCGCGATCCTTCGACAGCATCGATGCAAACTTGTATCTCGACTTCAGTGTTATGGGAGAGATGACAACTTCGCGCTGGAAAAATTCATAGGCCGAGCTTACGGTTTCTGCCTGTCCTTCGAGCGTTTCACAGAGCGAAAGCTTGTCGAACGCATGCATCTGTGGATGGATCGAATAGCAAACCAACGCTTCATCGGGAATCAAGGGTCGGTTACGATTGAGATCCGCAAAGTTTCCGTCTGCCCCGAAAGCTATGGGAACCGTTGCATCCACAGCCTGCAACTCTCGAAATGCGGTAGACACCAGTTCGGTTGACGTCGATTTCGCATTCACCGGCAGAACAAGCCACCGCGCTATCCGATCTCGCTGCTCAACAAACTGCTCCAAACATGGCCGCCAAGCCGCACTTTGCGTCGAGTCACAAAAGATAGCCACCTCGAGTGGCACACTGATTGCGTTTGCTAACCACAATGCGTTTTCCCAATGACACTTCCAGGCTTCCGTTGCAAGACGCAGATCTACCCGCAAATGCTTCAGGCCAATCTCTCTGAGTCGCGCAACAACAGAGTCGCTTGGCTTAGAACTCAGTGAATGTGCTATCGACAACCCCACTGCTGGTAACTTTCGCGAAGCATTCCAATCGACATGAATGCGAACCGGGGCGTCTGCCGTATCTCTCCGGTCAGAACGATGCCCAATACGCGAAGCTTTTTTAGCAATGGTTTGCTCTGTAAACTGCAATTCAATCTTTGCGGATTGTTTGATTCGCTGCCCTAGTTCCAAGCGTTGCGGATACGGCCGTTCCAGCGGTGTGCTGTACGTCTTGAACGATGCGTCAGTCCAGTTCCTTTGATCCTCCATTTCAAAAAAATCGCCCTCGAAGGTAATCTGTGCATCGACTCCCGCGTACAATGCGTGTCGAATTGCCCGGATGTTTTTAAAAGGCTGATGCGGCGAAATCCAGTCGGGAAAGCGGCCGTTTGTGGTCGTGCCGTCGCTATGCTCCACCTGGCAAGGTTGCCCAGCGCATTCTTGAATTGGGTGCAGCAGACAAATTCCGATACGATTCTTGAGAAAGCCCTTCAGTGCTTCGCCGTCAAAATGGTAAGTAATCGTCCCCTGAGTACTACCGGTGACGGCTCCGTGCCATTCAAACGCAATTTCCTCAGACTCGCATCGCGCCTTCCAGGTCAGAGAAAACCGATCGTCCTTCGAGTCGACCTGAAGGTCAGACACCGTACAATCGATTGTGTTCCAAGCCTTGTCACGCACTGCCACATAGATACCACGTACCACCTCGGTATCGTCGCATCGAACGTAACGGAGAAATGCCGACTGCGGATCAAAAAACATTCGCAACGGGCCGGCCTGCAACGGTATCACCCCCATCTGCGTAAGCCCCCTCAGCGCGACAAACGGCACCAATGACGCTCGCCAAAAGCCAATATGGTCCCGCGGAGATATAATTTATTTAGTGCTCGATTCCCCGTTGCTTGCTGCGGACTCGATACGGTCATCGAACGATTCTTCAATAATCCTCCGGTAAACGTCTCGCGCATGGTCATAGGCAGCTTCTGCAGCCGCTAGTTCTTCTTTACGAATAAGGGATTTCTTGGAATCCCAACAGCGGTCTACAGCCTCCAGGCACCATTGCGCGCTGCGCTTGCTGGGGCGAACAGGCTTTCCATCCACTTCCACAAAAACTGGATTGGTATGGGCAGCCGGAAAAACGCGGAGCGCGATCCAACTCGATCGCTCCGGCGTATATTCAAATTCTAGTTCCTCGATGTTGCCATCTGCTTCGATGAGCCGTTGCTCCACCGCGTTACCGTTGACGATTAGCTCCACCGGTACCTTCCGCGTTCCCTTCACGCGAGCTCGCTCAATCGTCCAATAGGGTTGAGCGCTCAAATCGCGCGTTAATATCTCATCGGATTTTGGATTCTCCTCCAACAACCCAGCCGCTTTGCATCTGATTTTTAGTTTCTGTCCAGCAGGTACCGCCAAAAAGCTAGCTCGCTCATCGTTGCCAGACTCTCCCACACCAAGGCCATCGATTTCGAAATCGAACAAATGAGTGCGCCCGTCGCAACAATAGCTTCGTCCGCTACGCATGCCCTCGATCCACGTATCAAAATCCAGCGTTTCTCCCGGCAACTGCTTCACGTAAATGCGTCCCAAGCCTACGCGGTCACCGTAGATGCAAGGAAAGTCGGTCTCTCCGCTAATGCGCGTGGTGAACCCGCAATTGAGCGTGTGATACCAGATATTCAACTCCCAAACACACGGCGTATCGACGCTGGAGATAAAGTCGCAAACGCCATGTGTAACATCGACGATATATTCGTTGGCCCCCACCCCGTCGAATGCGGGCATATCGAACGTTGGCAAGCTTTTGGCCGGAACCGCCAGTCCCCAGCCGCTGTGCGCATATCCGACAACTCCCCCCTGCTCTTTTCCCCATTTTAGAATTGGCAGGTTCCAACTCGGCCATTCTTCAATCCGCGTTGTCCCCGGATAGTCGTCCTCCTTAATTCTCAACAACACGACATGCCCCGATGGCGAGCTCGGAAAACCCGAAACTTCAACATCGTACCGCATCAGGTTCTGGGCGGTGGAAAGTGGCGACGTCTGACCATTAAAAAACTGCTTTTGATAGTACCAACAGGGGCCCCAGGTAAGCACACACCCCACATTCAAATCCTCACCCACAATGTGGCGTATCATATCTGCCGGCTCACTGCCCTGAGTTGGAGACGCATAATGAGCACAACCGGCCGCATGGATGTGATGGTCTCCCGAAAACCAATCATTGGCAGCCAAATTAATCCATCGCTCCAACCGAAATTGCTCTGTGTGCTCCGCTTGCCGTGGCACAGTTATGCTTTTGGTGCTTAGCTTGTATTCCGGACCGCGGGTATAGCTGACTTCGTATTCTCCTGGCGGCAACAAAATTTCCTCACCGCTCTGCCGATAAACCTGATCGTGAAATGCAAAGTCTGGCGACAATCTCTTTGTTCGAGACGGGTACACCCGGCCACGCGCATCGCGAAAGATAAATTGTCCCGTCGTTTCCGTGCCGTCCTGGTCAAGCACAACCAGTTTGACCGCAACGCTCGGCTCACACTCAAAAAGTAGATTCAGCTCATTGCGAAATCCCAAATCTTGTGTGCCCTGGCCAACATCGAAGCTAAGCTTGGCCTCGCGACTACCACGGTCGCGGCTATAAAGTTCAATCAAGCAATACTCCAACTTGAGGCCAGAGAGCCGTTCGTTAAGCGGCTGGCCGTTGTAAAGGCTCACATCAAGCCAACGTTGGGCAACATCGGCCTTGGTAACCGTTTGAGGAGGCTCGGCTTCCAAGCTGCGCGGCACATCGAATGGTGCTGCGGCATTTGGGCTGGCTACGCGCAGCGGCGCTGTAACTTGGGCTTCGTTATGAACTTTTACAAGAAATACTCGCCATCCTTGTTCAACCAATACCTTAGCTACAGCCCCCGGCTGTGCTTTGACACGACTCTCCGGGTTGATATTGACGCCGGCCAAACATAGTGGATCCAAAACTTCTTGGATCGCTCGAATCGCTTTCTTTTGATCCTCGATAGCCATTGCCTCGGATAGAGCCTTCTTTTGCTCAACCGTTAGCGGCGTGCCAGTTAACTCGAGCGCCTGCGTCACTCGTTCTACTTGAGCAACCAATGGCTGATACTCAACCCCCGTCACGATCGGCAATGAATCGTCGCCACGAGCCGAGGTTACAACTCCTGAAAAAAGTATGGCGGCAAACGCGTAGCACTGTGTGTATCGGCTCATCATATTTCTGTCACTTTTCAGCAAGTATAGTTCAATGCAGCAGTCGTTAAATTTCTTCGCGTGATTCTTGAACGAGTTTGATCATTGCCTCACCAGCTTTGCCTTCCGGAAGCGATAACAAAACCGACATCCCACCGGCAATCTCACCGAGATCGACAACCTCATCCGTATGGATCAATAGTGCGGTCCCACGATAAGTTCCCGGGTGTGCAGATAGATCCACCGTTTTGGTTCTTCCCGAATCAAGGTACGTTACGAAATGCTCGCCAAACCTCGCGGTAAAATCCTTATTCGCTGTATCAAACTCGACGCACTTCCACTCATCCAGTGGCAAACCCGAATAAAACTTGGCGAAAGCGCCGAACCGCTTAAGCGATTCATCGTTCTCTAGCAGGTACTGCTGTAAAGAAACATTCGCCTTTGCCGCTTCGGTTGGTGGAAATCCCTCGTGGGTGCTATGGGCGCGCATCAAGCTTCCCAAGGTCGGATAAGCTAACCCGCTAATAAAATTGAGATGCAGACACCGCGTGCCCGCTTCGTTACGAAAATCGTTCTTCTCCACGTAGTAGGGTGCCGAGTACCAGAATTCCTCGCTCCAAACTGGCTTTCCGCGGCTCTCCTGTGCCCACTTCCGTGCCTTAACAGGCAAATTGGCACCGTCGTTTTCGTGGTCACCGTCCTGATAATCAAGGTAATCAATATACGGCGAGTCGATCGTCTTTACATCGGCACTGGTATGGTGATTGCCGATCAAATGGCGATATGGATCCGCCTTTTTAACCAGCTCCGCCTTGTGTCGGACCTCATCATCCCAGCTCACTCGCCACGGTGGATTGGTTTCGTTGGCCTCGCCATACATCAACCAACGCACATTGAATGCCGCGTATCGCGAGACAATGTACTTGAAATACCGGTCCTCGCGCTCACGATTTTGAAACCGCGCCCACCAAATCTGGCTGTCCGCGGGAAACCCTCCCAGACCCAGGCCCATCACGATACCGCGATCATTAGCATACGCCACCCATCGATCTAAACGCTCGAAGAATTCCAAGTCGAGCTGATCACTGGCAGGATCGTAGTCATGAAACGGCGAGGCACCAGCGCGTGTGTATCTTCCCAGCCAAACCATCCCCAAAAAAGAGTTCAACCCTCTCGCATGCAATACGTCGACCCATGCCCGCCATTCCTCGTCATAAAATTCCTCGGTAAACGAGAATTGGCTGTCTCCTACTGGAATAAACTGCGACCCGTCGGAAAGTTTAAACACGCGATTCGACGCTTCTAGAAACCCGCGTCGCAATGGGTTCGCTGATATTTCTTCCCGCGTTGCTGCCCGAGCGATAATCTCGCCTTTTTTGCCGTTAAGGGCCGGATCAGACGATGCTGTTTCCAACCGCCACCTGCCTGGGGCCGTCAACGCGAAGCGGAGTCGCCAAGTATTGCCGCCGTCCCAAAATCCTGTGACCTTGATTTCCTTCCCCTGTGCTTCACCAGATTCCCCGGTAACCGTGCATACCACCTCTGGTCCATCGATATACGGATTCTTCCCCGGATTCTCAGTGCTCAGTTCCAGTTCAACAGGGCAATAAATGGGCACACTCTCCGCAAGTCGATAGACTCCGCTGGCATCGAGTGGCATTTCTGGGACCGTCAGCCGCGGCAGCGAATCCACGATCGACTCCGCCGGGAAATACCGCTCAAAATCTTCTATAAAGATGAAATTCCCTTCGCTGTCGCGAACCACGATATCATCCACCAAGGCCGATGCTGCCGGACTGTCGCCATTGGGCATCATCGCAAAGTCGATGCGATCGACGTAGGACGTCCTAGCACGGAACGGGTATTCCTGTCCTCCTACACCATTCACCCACACTTTAATCTTTTGAGTGCGCATATTAAGCGCAATGCGAATTCGATTAACTTCGTCCGTTTTAAATGGCCCGACTTCGCGGTATCTATTCTCGTTGTCATAGTGCTGGCAGATACCTTTCTTCTCGCCATTCAGTTGAAGATAGGCCGCCGCTTTGCCTCTTCCCCGGACGGCAATAGACAAGTTTTGCAAATCACTTGAAGGCTGTACTGAAAACTCGACGACGACTCGATCTCCCCGTAGCGGACCAAAGGCACGCTGAGCGGAAGTGCCCTCGAAATCCTTGTTTCCCTTCGAGCTAAAGCGTAACGCGCGCTGCGATCCCTTTATTCCTGGCGATACAACCTGCGGGCTTGCTGGAGATTCTTTCCCCTTCCTATCGCTAAGCCGCCACTGGCCCGAGCCGTGAATTAGCCCCAGTACTTCGATTTTGTCATCTGTTGTCGCATGGTCCTGGCCATGGGCAGAGTCAACTGCGCAAAGAAAATTGAATAGAGCCGCCCAGTAAAGAATTCGTCGCAACGCATTCTGCATCGATTCAACTCCGTTGCTGTCGAAGGCGGGGTTCAGAAAATTCAGATGCGAATTGGTGCCCCATCTCGCGCTGGATAACCGTGGCCGAATGCTGTCTCCCTTCGCCGGCAAACTGCACCGAGTACTGCGGCCGCGATCAGCCATACAACGGCTGCGGACGGTTCAGGAACACCGTTCACCACGCTTCCGCCCGAACCGCTACCCGACAAGCCAAAATGGTTTCGCCAAAGTTCGTAACCAAGCTCGCCATAAATGTTCGTCTTCTTCCACACGATGTAGTCGGCTGCATCAACGATGCCGTCCGAATTATAATCGCCGGGCTGCGATGTCGTTAGCAATCGCACGAAATCGATCGCAATCGACGAACCGTTGCCGGTCGCGATCGGGTCAAGCCGAAGTTGGGTGATTCGACCCGTCCAATCCGGATCGGCACCAAGATCGAAGTAATAAGTGCGCATCGTGCCGCCGCCAATTAAAGAAAAGGTTTGGCTTCGTGCTTCGGAAAATCCAGCGTCTCCCTCCACTTTCCAAAAGAGTTGCCCGGTGGCGGTGCTGCTAAAACTGCGGATGCCAATCGCAACCATCGTCGCCAGGTTAGCGGGGATGTCGATCTCCGGCCCGGTAAGAATCGGATCGCTGCCCGAGGGAATCAAGTTCCACCTACCGCTACTTACCCCCAGGTCGCCGGCAGTCGAATTGGCTGTCCAGCCTTCGCGATTTCCGTTGGCATTAAACTCCCACCCGGCGATCTTGGTCGTATCGAGATACGGTGAAGCGCCAACGCGCAACACCCAATCGTTGCCGTCCGGAGCAACAAACGTTCGATTGCCGGTCGCGGCAACGGTATCGCTGCTCGTGGTCACGCCTGTTCGCGGGTCGTACCAATGCACATTCCGAGTCTGGCCGCCGGTGGCCGAAAGATTCACCGTAAAGCTTCCGCCTGTAGGTGCATAAACCAAATACTCCGCACCAGGCTTGACCAGCGCCATTCCCGTGCTCGTTAAGCCGCCATTGGGGGCCATATTCCAAAAGGGCACGCCAGAATTGTTCATGAACCGCGCGACGCGACCGGTCAGCGTGTAAACTTCGTCCCGCACGGCTGCATGAGACGCCATTGCGGTATTCGGGTCCCAGCCAAAACTCGTGTCGTTTTGGGCAACCCAGCCCGCGCCCGCGACCGCCGCCTCCCACGCACTGCGACGAATATCGGCTATCGTCAGATTGGTGCCTCTGAATTCTGGGACCGGCTCGCTCACGAACGCCGGCTTCGCGGGCGTAGCATTAAAGGCAGTCGCGTATTTGCCAAAATTTCCCGTCCAAGGATTCGGGTGAAGGCTGATCATATCCGCATGGGGGTTCTGGTGCGGATTAAAGCCACTGATGTGGTCGCTGTTGGTCATCAGCAAGGCGTCGGTCCGAGCCCGAAAAAACTTCAGAAAGTGCTCCTCGTGCTGACGTCGCTGTGTTTGGTTGTACCACTCTCCCTCGTTGAACATCTCGTACATCACGTTGGAGTACGGCTCGAGTGTCGAGATCAATTTGTCGGCAAAACGCTCCTGGTAGTACTGGTTCTTCTGTTGACGAGTCCACGCGGGGTTGAACGTGGTCGGCATCTCTGTGCCGTAGTTTGCTAGCGCGACGAATTGTGTATTGGCTGAAAGAGGACCGTTGCCTTCCGTCTCCCTGAATGGATGCTGGGGGAATCGCGTCTTCGTCCAACCATCTTGCACGCAGATCAAGACGAGGATGCCCTTACTCTCGGCATACGACACGAAATTGGCGAGTCGGTCAAAATAGGCCTCATTAAATGTCCCCAAGTCGATCGTGTTGCCGTCGGTCGAACCCTGCCACGGCCAGATTTCGGGCGCATTGTAGCCGATCCGGTCATCGGCGATTTGCGTGGCGCTATCGGTGCCGATGTAGCTCCAGAGCATGGCTACGTTGACGCCGCGCGAAGCAAGAGCGTCGAGGTAACCCGTCTGGTTGAAGTTGGTCCCCGATTCCATCCATCCTTGGGTCACCGAGTCGCCAAAAGCGATGATCGGCTTGTCGTTCCAAACCAAGTAATGGCCGGGTTGATCGCCCGTGTTAAGAATCGAGACCTTGGCCGAGTGCGTCACCGTGGGCAACAGAGAACACGCCGCCAGCGCCAGCAGAGCGGACGCGGCCCGGCAGAATCGGACGGTTCTGTATTGGAATGTCCTCACCAGATGCCTCAACTAGAACGTGTTCCGGGTTCTATCTTAGAACGACTCAAGAGAATCGGGATTAACCACAGGAACACAGAGGGCACGGAGAAGATTAGGATTCAGGATGGTGGATACGGGGAACAGGGCCAAGGCATTCAATAAATACCCTGCCCCCTGCATCCACTATCCCGCATCCTGCCAAACCTCAGTGTCTCTGTGGTTATTCCCTAGAAGTCATTAAGCTGTTCCTATTGCCTTGCCCCTGCCAAATACGTGTTAAAAAAGTGCAGGCCTCGCGTTTCCTACGAGGCCTGCACATAAAGTCCAGACCAGCACCGCCACAGCGTGGCAGCTCGACCGCTCGCGTTAACTGCAATTTACAATTCAAAGCACGCGGTCCGGGGAACCGCGCACCCCAAACCAAAAGGCACGCTACCGCTGCCGCCGCGCTAGCGATGGGACCAACAAGCCAAGCGCCAACAGGCACAGGGACGATGGCTCCGGCACCACATAGTCTATTTGAGCCGGCGTATAGGCACCGTTGTAAATCTTCACGTCGTCGATCGCCATTCCGTTATATATTTCCGAGTTACCGTTCGCGACGGGTTGGCCCGCTGGCAGATGGACTGGATAACGACTGCCGATGGTCATGGCTAAGGCTTGTGGCGGTGAGCCCCCGCTTGAGTTCTCCAACGGAAAATTAAACTGGTAGTTTGCGGGGAGGGTACCACCACTTATTGTCCACGGAACAAGTGTTGGACCGTCGTAGACATTGCTGATGCTGTCATCCAAGTCGTCCAAGTAGATCTCGGGAAAGCCGCCATTCAGGTCTTTATGCTGCCGTACCGTCACCCGGTAAGTTTGCGCTGCGATCAAGAGGTTATTGGCAGTCACCCAATTAAAGGTGGTTGATGTCGCTTGTTGACCAGGCGGTGAATTATCGTTTCGAAGATTGAGCCGGAGAGCATTATTTTGTACGCCGAGCAGAATGAAATTGTCCGCTCCCCGATGTCCAACCCCCCACAGGCCGATGTCGGTGTTGGGGGTCTGTCCTGTAGGCGGCTGACCGGCGCCGATGCCCGAAAAATACAGGTCGATCGTGATTCCGTCGGCATCTTTGTAGATTGGGGCCGCATTGGTGCCAAAGATGCTTTGAACTTCGGCCGACCCCCATGTGAGCCAGGCGGCGGTACTCGCGCGATCGTTGTCGATCCCGGTGGTGCGATCAGCCGTGCGAAATTTATTCCCGACCGCGCCCGGCACAAAGCTGGGTGGGAGAGCGGGAACAGGAGGATCGGGAGGAGGATTAGGATTAAAAGCCCCAGGGGCAGGATTTTGCCTGAGCACGCCGCCAAGGGCCGTCGCCGAGGCCTCGTCATCCAGCGTGTTGTGGTAGAGGGGGATCGGTGCGGCGATCGCCGTAACTGCCGCGCAATGCAGCACGACAACGGCCACAAGCGGAAGTCGCCACGCGCTTACGCGGCGGCGCACTTTCTCCCCGGCTGACAAAATTTGTTTTCTCATCATTAGCCCTCACTTTCTTAATCTAAGAAGCAACCGAAGTTTGTTACCCGTAGTGCAAAAATCGTTATGACGCCGATTCTCATCCTATGCTTGTTGGAAATTACAACCAGCCAGGCGGTTTCGCCGCGAGAACCGCACGCAACTAAAAATGCTCCACGACTTCACAAACTAACCCACATAGCCCCACAAAAAAATTGGTGACGAGTCGCATCGACTGCAACATTGCAACCTCGCAACAGGTTTATCCACGCGGCAAGTTCTAACCGCACTCACTCAAACGGATGAGTCGAACATAGACAAGAAATTTTCGTTGGCCCGCCACGATCGCGACATCGACCTACCAATTCATCCAATGCAAGTTTGCGTCACTCGCCTCGATATCCGATTCACTCGCGGACAAGCATGAAAAACCACCTGCCTACCCCACTTAACCAAATAGCGTCCGAATTCCGACATCCTGGATTGTAATTCCACTTGCAAGCAATTCGCTACGCATTTTGTCCCCATAATGATGTTTTTGTATCAGAAGTTGGACATCACCCTGGTTGATTCCTGAGTTTGTTATACCTGGTTCTGATACTGTGTTTTGAATACAGATTCCGGCCCAAGCGGCAGGATACCTCCGCCCAAGCCCGAATTGGGAGCCACCGCATGGCGATTGCGAAAATCCCGCGGATTCGTGCCCATGATCCGTCTGAAAACTCGATTGAAGTTCGACAAATTATCGTACCCCGCGGTGAATGCGATATCGCTCACCGGGTAGTCGGTCAGCAGCAACTGCTGTCGCACCCAATAGATTCTTACTTCGTTCAGGAACTGCACGAACGTGCGGTCTGTGTAATTCTTGAATTCACGACAAAAAGTGGCTCGCGACAAATGGGTCATCGCGACCATGTCCATCAGGCTTATATCCTCTTGAAACCGGCTAAGTATCTCTAATACGACTTTCTGAATCTCAGGGTAATTTGTGGTCGTATCAGGAGCCGAAAAGCTTTCGTTAGATAATGGCTGGGCCTGACCGCGATCGAGGGTTGAAAGTATCTCGATAAAACTGGCCAACCGTGCCAAACGCGACTCGCTAATCATCCGCTGCAAGATCGTGCTTACTTTTCTGACTATTTCGGCCGAGAAAATCAATCCGCGACGGCTGTCGTCCATCAAGCCCGATAACGACTCCCATTCCGGTAATCCTCGCAACGGATTATTCGGCTCAATCGAAAATTGCAGAGACATGCCGCGCGAGTTGCTATAGCAACTCCAACAATGCGGCACGTGCGGACCAATCATCACAAGCTCGGGCTCCCTTATAGGAAGCGTGCTGTCTCCCACCACACGCGTCCCCGTGCCGCTGTCGAAAAGGCATAATTCCACGTCTTGGTGGACATGCCAGAGATCGACCAATCCCCGAAACCGACGCCGCGAGTTTTGTGGCCCGACGATCTCGACCTTCGAGGTGCTTTTCGACCACGAGAGTAGCCGAAATGATTCGGATTCATATTCAATGGATTCAACAATGAGAACCATTGCACTAAAACATTCGCATGATTGGAGCTTAGATCACCCGCAGCCCCATGTCCGTCGTTTACGACTTACACAAGGGGCATGCCCGAAAAGGCTTTTTGCAGAAGAGTCGGCCATGCCATGATGAGCCTCCCAATCTCAAGATCATCATATTATTATCAAAATCAGTCAAGTGCTTTGACGTATAATGAGCATTTTAAGATTCTGCCTTTAGTATTTTTGGCTCATTTAATAAGCTATTCACCTGCTTTTAGGGGGAAAGGGACAACTCTTTGCCGCTCCGGCCTTTAACGAGGCTGAGTCCCTCCAACGCCCCGGGATAAAGACATCTCCGTGGTGGTTTTACTCGCCGTGTCTAAATTAGGTTTCAATTTATGCCAGGTAAGCCCAAAGTCGTCTTCGGCGATATGCAAATTACGCCCACGATGGAGACACATTTCAGCGATTTGACGGGACTCGTCGAGTTTGTCCATGCCGGCAACTCGACGCCACAAGCCATTGCAAGCTCAATGACCGAAGCCATCGTCTGGGTCTCCCGCACCGCCCACGTATCTCGCCAGGACATGGCAAACATGCTTGCCGTAAAAATGCTGAGCGCTTGGGGTGTCGGATACGACCATATCGATGTCTCGGCCGCAACCGCACGCGCGATTCCCGTTTGCATCAACCCTTACTTTTCGAGATCGGTATCTGAAGCGGCGCTCACATTAATCTTCGCCGTCGCAAAGCGGCTTCGTCATCACATGCAAGACATTACGAACGGCACAGATCGCGGGCATATGCAGCGCGGTACCGAAATTGAAGGGAAAACCCTGGGAGTTATTGGCTTTGGCCGAATCGGCCGCGAACTCGGCGACCTTGCCGCACGGCTTGGCATGCATGTCGTCGCTTGCGATCCTTACATTCAGCAAGAAAATATAGAAAGCAAGTATTGCATGCTTCCACTCGATCAACTCCTTGCCCAATCAGATTTTGTCGTGCTGACGGCCGCACTTACTTCTGAAACAAGAAACATGATTGATGCTCCCGAACTGGCTCGTATGAAGCCAACGGCTTATCTCATCAACGTAGGTCGTGGCGGTTTGGTGAATGAGACAGCCTTACTCGCGGCTCTTCAACGCCAGCAACTTGCGGGCGCAGGGCTGGATGTATGGGAAGTAGAGCCCGTTCCACCCGATAACCCACTGCTCGCAATGGAAAATGTCATCGGAACCCCTCACCGTCTGGCAGCAACTTGGGAAAGCCTGGAACGGCTTTGCCGAGGAATAGCAAATAACGTCCTGCGCGTTCTAAATGGCCAACAACCGCTCCACGCCATCAACGCCGAAGCGATCGCCAACCAAAAAGGAGTATGATTTGATCTTCGACTGTGAAACCTATCTCGTAAATCAACCGCTCGCCGGAAAACGTTTCGGCCTCGACGGGCTCGATACTCTCTGCCGCCAGGCTGGCGTCTCTAAAGCAATCGTCATCTCGGAAATTGGTGTGCGACCGAACAACGAGCACCTGGCTGAGTTGCTCGCAACGCATCCTGGAGGCAAAGACCTCTTTTTAGGCTGCGCCTGGATCAATCCTAACTTTGGCGAAGCAGCGGTGAACGAACTGGAAACCTGTGTCAAAGAATGGGGCTTCGTTGCGCTGAAATTGATGCCAACCCACCATCCGGTGCGACTAGTCGGCACGGGGGCGCATGCGCTCATGCGTAAAGCACAGGAACTAAAGATTTCTGTGACTATTCACTCGGGAACTTTCCTCTCCCACCCGCTCGAAATCGCGGTGCTGGCAAAAGCATTTCCCGAGGTGCCTGTAATCATGGACCATATGGGATACCGCTATTACGTCGCTGAGGCAATCGAGGCGGCTCGGCAGGCACCCAACATCCATCTCGCAACAACCGCGGTCATGGAACCTCACTGGATTCGGCAAGCCGTCAAAGAGATCGGTGCCCATCGGGTCGTCTTCGGATCCAATGCACCCTATGTGTGGCCATCGACCCAAATCCAAGTGGTACAACAAGCCGAACTCAGCGAATCCGACACAAAAAAAGTGCTGATTGAAAACTCGGCCACACTCTTTGGCTGCTGCTGAATCGACTCCCCATCGCGCGAAGTAACATGGCATGGCTAACGAAAAGGAAAAAGAGGAGAAGTGCGATTCTGATGATGAAGCATTGGCGGCCCTACTATTGTTGAGCATAATCATCAATGACGATGACGATTCAAATGGCGACGATCTGAACGGTGCCAATTCAAGTTTGACTGGAACGCGGCAGAGAAGCGAAGGAAGTCCTTTGCTCGTTTGGATCGTTCTTATTGCCATGTTTCTATTCGCGCTTTGGTTGATGTTGCTCGCATAGAAATCGAAACCAAAGCGAATGTGCAAGCGGTTCACCGTCGAACTTTTGGCGGTCAATCGGCGTCGTTGATTGGAATTGGCTTAGGACTGTATTTGCCGATGGACAAACCACGAACCGGCAATGCGGACGCCGCGTCGCTCCCCGGTCTGCTCGACCGGGCGGGCAAAGTCTTCGGTTTGGCGGGTACGCTTGGCCGGGAGCTTGAGCAAGACCACAAGTCGCAAGGGCCGGTGGTCGTGGCCAGCGCGAAGGCCATTGGTTGCGATGCGCCTTTTATCGCGATGCCGATGCTGACGGCCCTGGCGGCCGCGATTGGGAACGCCCGTCGAATCCAGTTGAAGCGAGGTTGGACCGCGCCCGCAATTCTATGGGTTGCGATTGTGGGAGAGAGTGGCACGGCCAAAACACCCTAATTCCCACTAATATTCACTAAGGAACTCTAACAAAACCGGCGGGGACTGTCCCGATTTTGCGGAGTCTTCGCAGCAAAATGGGACTGTCTCCCTCTCTCAGACGGTTTTGTTAGAGTTCCTAATATCAATCCAACGCCAGAAACGTTATCTTGGGACACCGCCCCCACCCGATTAGCGATGATTAGTGCAGATCAGCGTTCTAAAAAACTTTTCCGAAATCTTCTCCGTGCCCTCGGTGCCTCGTGGTTCAATAATCCCCAGTGGCCGAAAAAACCTACTTGAAAACGGCCACCAATTGTGTATATTCGTACACATATGAAATGGCCACCCGAGCTTGCTGCTGCCCGAAGATCTCTCCCCACCGCTTGCGGTTCAGCGCCCCAATACGCACCCCCAGATCCCCAACGCCCAATGCCCAACGACTTACACCTCCCCTTCCCCCTAGATGCGCAAAACCCAGGGGGAGAGTTTAGCGCATCTACACAAAATCCCGACGATTTTAATACGCTCCCTCTGTGGGTTCTCGCACAATGCCGATTAGGGTTGCGCATTCCGTCGTGTTTTGCCCGCAAACGCATGACTTGCCCCGCCGTTGGTTGTACAATGGCCCCTACAGCTAGTAGCCGCCTTTCCTCTGCTCGACTAAACGATCGGGCAAATAGCCCCATCCCCTGGGAGCCAGTTGAATGAAGTTCAGCGAGCGTTCAGCGCTGGTGTCGGTTGCGAATCACGGTTGGTTGGCCCTGATCGTTCTTACTACTTGGGCAGCTTGCCCAATTCATGCCGAAGAACCCGCGAAACCCGAGCCAACCAAACCCGCGGCCGTGAGTTATCACCGCGACGTTCGCCCAATCTTTCAGGCGAAATGCCAAGGTTGCCATCAACCCGCAAAAGCCGGCGGCTCGCTCGACATGACCGCCTTCAAGTCGCTCCTCAAAGGCGGCGACAGCGAATTGGCCTCGGTCGTTCCTGGCAAGCCAGATGACAGCCATTTAGTCGAGCTCATCACACCCACCGATGGCGAAGCGGCCATGCCGCAAGGGCAAAAGCCGCTCGAGACTTCAGAGATCGAGATCATCCGCCGCTGGATTGCCGAAGGTGCCATCGACGATACCCCGGCTAGCGCCGCTCGCGTCGTCGATGCTGCGCATCCACCCGTTTACAACGGTCCACCAGTGATCACCTCAATCGACTGGTCCCCCGACGGCTCGCTGCTCGCAATCGCCGGTTTTCACGAAGTGCTGCTCTACAAAGCCGATGGCAGCGGACTGGTCGCTCGCTTGATCGGCATGTCCGAACGCATCGAGTCGATACGATTCTCTCCCGATGGCGGCAAATTGGCTGTCACCGGCGGTCGCCCGGCCCAAATGGGCGAAGTCCAGATCTGGGACGTCGCATCGCACGAATTGCTGCTTTCGGTTCCGATCACTTTCGACACACTTTACGGGGCCTCCTGGTCGCCCGACGGTAAACGCGTCGCATTCGGCTCGGCCGACTCCGCCGTGCGCGCCATCGATGTCGAATCAGGCGAACAAGTGCTGTATCAAAGCGCTCACGATGATTGGGTGCTAGGCACCGTGTTCTCGGTCGATGGCAGCCACCTGGCTACCGCCGGCCGCGACATGACTTCGAAACTCATCGAAGTCGGCACGCAACGATTCATCGATAACATCACTTCGATCACCCCCGGTGCCCTGAAAGGTGGCATCCAGAGCATCGTGCGGCATCCGCTCCGCGATGAAATCATTTTCGGCGGTGCCGATGGCACGCCACGCATCTATCGCATGCACCGCACCACCGCACGGCAAATCGGCGACGATGCGAACCTGCTTTGGGAGCTACCAAAATTGCCGGGCCGCGTGTTCGGCGTCGAAATATCGAATGACGGTCGATTGATCGCCGCGGGCAGCAGTTTGGATGGTATGGGGCACGTTCACGTTTACCAAATGGAACCAACGCCGACGATTCCGGATGCGATCCAGGCATTGCTGAGTAAGCCAGTTCCCCAACGCAGCGCGGAGGAAGTTGCCCAACTTAAAAAACATTTTGAAGATGGAGTAAAGACGCTAACCAAAATCGAAATCGCCGAAGCTGGCGTTTACACGATTGCGTTGAGCCCAAATGGCGAACAATTGGCAGCAGCCGGGGGAGACGGCATGGTGCGTCTCTACAGCACACAGAACGGTAGCCCGCTAACAGCGTTCCGGCCCATAGAGATCACCCCAGCCGCTGAGGACAAAGCGAATGTTGCCACTACGGCAACGGCTGAAATGCCCGAAGATGTCGCGGCAACCGGTAATGAGCCTTTGCTGTCGGATATCAACACCATCGTCAAACTACAAGTCGAACCCGCGGAGGTCACGCTCGATGCGCCCTCACGCTATGCACAACTCGTGGTAACAGCGGAGCTCGCTTCGGGTGCGAAAGTGGATGTCACGCGCCATGTGAAATATGAGTTCGCATCACCGGTCGGCAAAATCAACACGGCTGGCGTTGTTCGCCCGGTCGCCGACGGACATTCCCAATTACGAATCGGCCTGGGCGCTCAGTTGGCTACGATTGACGTACATGTCACCGGAATCGATGTGGCCGAGCACCCGGACTTCATTCGCGACGTGGGGCCAATCCTGGCTCGCACGGGCTGCAACCAAGGCACCTGCCACGGCGCACAGGCCGGCAAAAACGGGTTTAAACTGTCACTACGCGGTTACGACCATGTGTTCGACATCCGCGCACTGGCCGACGACCTGGCATCGCGGCGAGTCAACGTCGCCTCGCCGCCCGATAGCCTGATGTTGCTCAAGCCAACCGCAACGGTGCCGCACCAAGGCGGTCAGGTGCTGCAACCGAACAGTCGTTATTACGAAACCATTCGACAGTGGATCGCCGACGGCGCCCACGTGAACCTCACGACGCCACGTGTGACGAGCATTCGCATAACGCCCGAAAACCCCATCGTGGAATCCGTCGGGGCCAGGCAACAAATGCGAGTCGTGGCCACCTATGCAGATGGCACGCAGCGCGATGTCACTCGCGAGGCATTCCTCGAAAGCGGGAATACGGATGTGGTCCAAACCGTTGCCGAGCAACCGGGGCTTGTCGAATCGCTGCGTCGCGGCGAAGGGCCGGTTCTGGTGCGCTATGAAGGCAACTATGCCGCAACCACGCTCACCGTAATGGGTGACCGTGAGGGCTTCGAGTGGGAGGATATGCCGGCCAACAACCCGGTCGATGAGTTTGTTTCAGCCAAACTCAAACGCACCAAAACGCTCGCGTCGCCGCTTACAGACGATTACGAATTCGTGCGACGTGTTTACCTCGACCTTACCGGCTTGCCGCCAACCCCTGCACAGCTTGAGGAGTTCCTCAACGATCCGGCCAAATCAAAAGCTAAACGAGATGCTCTAGTAGACCGTTTAGTGGGTAACGAAGACTACATCGAGTATTGGACCAACAAATGGGCCGACATGCTGCTGGTGAACCGCAAGTTCCTGGGGCTCGAAGGTGCCACCGCCCTTCGTAATTGGATTCGCGGCGAGCTGGCGGCCAACACGCCATACAATCAATTCGTGCATAAAATTTTGACTGCAACCGGCTCGACAAAAGACAATCCGGCCGGGGCGTACTTTAAGATCCTCCGCACGCCGGAAGCGGCCATGGAGAATACCACGCATCTGTTCCTGGCCACGCGGTTCAACTGCAATAAGTGCCACGACCATCCGTTCGAGCGCTGGACTCAGGACCAGTACTACCAAATGTCGGCCTACTTTGCACAAGTAAACTTGAGCAAGGACCCGGCCGGGGGCGATGCGATCATCGGCGGTTCCGCGGTCGAAGCAGGACAGCCTTTGTATGAAATGGTTGCCGATGCGTCTCAGGGCGAGATCGAGCACGAGCGGACTGGCGCTATTACCGCGCCGGCCTTCCCGTTCGCTTGTAAATACGAACAGCCCCAGGCCAATGAAGATGGAAAACCGTCAACCCGCCGCGAGGAGTTGGCGGCTTGGCTGACCTCGGCTGACAATCCCTATTTTGCGAAGAGTTATGTGAATCGCCTCTGGGGCTACTTGTTAGGCCGCGGGATCGTAGAACCGCTCGACGACATTCGCGCCGGCAATCCGCCCACCAATCCCGAATTGCTCGACTACCTCACGAATGAATTCGTAAAGAGCGGATTCAACGTGCGTCATGTGGTATCGCTGATCTGCAAGTCGCGCACGTATCAGCTCTCGGTCGCAACGAACCCATGGAATGAAGACGATCAGATCAACTTCTCGCATGCACGCGCTCGGCGACTGCCTGCCGAGGTGCTTTACGACTCGATCTATCGCACGACAGGTGCAACTTCGGCTGTGCCAGGAGTCGCGCCTGGCACGCGTGCCGCCACATTGCCTGACGTGGGCGCTGAGTTGCCGGACGGTTTCCTGGGCAATTTGGGGCGGCCAGCCCGTGAAAGCGCTTGCGAATGTGAACGCAGCAGCAACTTGCAACTTGGCCCCGTGATGGCGCTGGTGAGTGGTCCCACGGTGGGCGATGCCATCAGCGATCCGGAAAATGGTGTCGCAAAAATGGTCGCCGAGACGGCCGACAATCGCGCTTTGGTGGAAGATTTGTTCCTACGCTTCTTGAATCGGCCGGGGGCAACGAAAGAAGTCGATGCCGCCGTGCAAATGTTCCAGGAATTGGACGACGACCATGCCAAGCTCATCGCTGAATTTGAAGCCTATGCCAAGAAGTTGGCACCGCGGATCGCCGTGAAAGAAATCGATCGCCAGGCGTATGCGGCCGGTTTGCAAGCCTCTTTGGAGGCTCGGCGTGAGCTCGTAAAATTGCGGAAGCCGCGGCACGATCGTGAGCAAGCCGAGCGGATGGCGCAAGCACAATCCGCATTAGCGAAATACGATCGCAAGCTCGTCGCCCAATTGCCAAAATGGGAGAAAGCGCAAGCAAACAAGACTCAGTGGACCGCATTGTCTGGTGCCGAGGTTAATGCTTCCTACGGTGCTCGACTCACGCAACAGCCCGATAACTCGGTGTTTGTCGACGGAGAAAATGGCAAAGGAACTTACCGGCTCGCTGCTTCGATTCCGCTGGATCGCATTACCGCGATACGTCTTGAAGCCTTAGCGGACGACCGGCTTCCCGGAAAAGGTCCGGGGAGAAGCGGCGGTGGGAACTTTGTAGTCACCGAGTTTACGGCTCACTGGCTGCCGACCGTCGGGTCGCAAAAGTTAGTGAGAAGCTGGGATTTCTCGGGGGCCGAGGACTCCTGGCAAATCGAGGACGGCGCGCGGGTGGTTGCCGACTCTGGCACCCGGCATGTGTTTGGAACTGGTCAGCCGACCGGCATGAAAACTACGCTGAACGAACCGGCCGGGTTGTATCTTGTCGAGGTGGTAACCGGCGCTCGGCCCGCGGCAAACTTTGTGCTGCAATGGACAACCGCCAAAGAGCCGAATTTCGACGCGGCGCGCTCGGCGCGACGCAGTGTGCGTGCCGGCGACGGCGGCCGTGCGGGTATGTTGATTGCCGTGCAGACGGACAGCGAACTCACTGGCCTGAAAATCTATCTGGAAGGCGATCAAAGCATACTACCGATCGATGCAATTCGATTGTTTGCAACCGAGAGCGGCTCCCATATCGATCTCAAGTTCTTAAAGCCCAAGGCCTCATTCCAGCAGGCTGGTTACCCGATCGTATCGACAATCGATGGCAACAGCCTGGCTGAGGTCAACAATGGCTGGGCAGTGGCACCGCAGACTGGCCGCGATCATTCGGCGAAGTACGAATTGGAAACACCGATCGAGAGCGCGAAAAACGGCGTACTCGAGGTTTCGATCCATCAGAACTTCCAAGATGGCCAGCATTCGCTCGGGCGATTCCGGTTGTCGGTGACCGACTCGAAAGGGGCGATCAACTTCGGTTTGCCGGCGGATGTGGCCGCGGTGTTAGCGAAGCCCGCCGATCAGCGCACCGATGCGGATCGCGAAGTGCTGCTCGCCGAAATCCGCAAGAATGACAAGCAATATCGCAAGCTCCAAGCCGATATTGAAGGGGCGAAGCAACCGGCAGCGGACGATCCGGAACTGAAGCGGCTCGAAACCGAGTTAGCGGCCGCTCAACAACCGTTGCCGATCGATATGAAATTGCAACAGCTTCGCCGCGCGGTGGCACTCAGCGAAGAGCAGTTGAAGAATAAACGGCTCACGGTTGCTCAAGACGTTGTTTGGGCGCTGATTAATAGTCCGGAGTTTTTATATAACCATTAGTAGGTCAGGCTTTCCAGCCTGACAGTTCCCAACGAATAACTAAAACCCCAGTGCTTTGTTGAAACATGCCGTAGGAGGCCTCTCCGAGGCCGATTACGTGTACCACTTGAAAGCGTATCGGCGTCAGAGACGCCTCACACATCTGCATCAGGCATGGTTTCAACAAAGCAAAATCCCAACTAACAACAAAACTCGTCAGGCTGGAAAGCCTAACCTACGGTGAGGTCCGATATGTTTCGAATCATTGGTCCGCGTGCGAAGGATTTGTGCGACTCCCATTTGCGGCCGTCGCGGCGCGATATTCTTCGCGTAGGTAGCGCCGGCATGTTGGGGCTCTCGCTCGGCTCATTGCTCAAGTTGCAGTCGGTTCAGGCCGCGGCCGAAGCGGCGGGCGCGGGCGGCGGGCCAGGCTGGGGCAAGGCAAAACGTATCTTGATGGTTTATCTGCAAGGTGGCCCAAGCCATTTAGACCTATGGGACCCCAAGCCTGATGCGGCCGAAAATATTCGCAGCACCTTCAAGAACATCGGCACCAAGATTCCCGGCGTCCATTTCACCGAGATTTTGCCGAAGCTCGCCGAGATGAACGATCGATTCACCATGATTCGATCGATGAGCTACACGCCGAACGGGTTGTTCAATCACACGGCCGCCATCTACCAGATGATGACCGGTTACACGACGGACAAAGTGAGTCCCTCGGGCCAGCTCGAGCCGCCGAACGCACAGGACTTTCCTAACTTCGGCTCGAACATCGTGCGTTTGCGTCCGCCCTCTGAGCCGATGCTGCCGTTCGTAATGCTGCCTCGCCCCCTGCAGGAAAGCAACGTGGTCGGTAAAGGCGGAACGGCAGGCTTCCTGGGCAAGGCATTCGATCCGTACACGCTGTACCCAGAGGGCGACGACATGGATATGGCAAAGATGGATCGCATCAAGGTCGACGATTTGAAGATGCGGCCCGATGTTTTCGCGGTTCGGCTCGAACGACGCGCGAAGCTGCGTGACGTGATTAACGCGCAGATGCCGGCCGTGGAGAAGGCCGTAGAAAAAGAGAATCTCGACGAATACTACCAGCGTGCGATGAGCCTGGTGACATCTGGCCGAGCACGCGATGCGTTCGACCTGGCACAAGAAGAGAATGCCCTTCGCGACAAGTATGGTCGCAACACGTTCGGGCAAAGCTGTTTGCTCGCGCGGCGACTTTTGGAAGCAGGCACTCGCGTGGTGGAAGTGGTGTGGCCGAAAATCGCGAATTCGGATAATCACTCGTGGGATCACCATTCCGATCTTACGAAGCGGATGCGCGATCAATCGGGCCCGATGCTCGACACTGGTCTGGCGGCACTGATCGACGATATGGATACCCGCGGCATGCTCGAAGACACGCTCGTGGTTTGCGTGGGCGAGTTTGGTCGCAGTCCCCAGAAGGGCGTAAGCACCTCGGGCAACTCGAACAGTGCCGATGGGCGTGACCATTGGCCCTACTGCTACACGGCCGTGCTGGCCGGTGCCGGCACGAAGCGTGGCTACGTGCATGGCAAGAGCGATGCGACCGGTTCTTCCGCGCTAGAGAACCCGGTCCACCCGACAGAAATCCTGGCGACGATCTACCACTCGTTAGGGATCAACCCGGAGACGATTGTTTACAACCACCTCAACCAGCCGCGCGAGTTAGTAAAAGCCCAGGCGGCGACGGCGCTGTTTGCGTAAAAGGGAATTGCTTGCTTAAAGCAGCGTGGTCGGAGGCTTCCGCCTCGGCTAGTGGTTGGGGTGAGCGTCACAACTCCAGGATGGCGCTCACAACGCATGCTACTTTTCGGGCTTGCGGGTGTCAGTAACCAGCACCGTGGGGCCCTTGGGTAGTGGTGGGCCGGGGTTGATTTTCGGTTGTTTGCCGCTCATCACCGCCGTCACCCATTTTTTGAATTTGCCGTCTTCGAAGTAGCGGTAGAAATCGCGGCCGGGGCATCCGGTTTGGCGTGGTGCGGCGTCGCGATGAGTTCGCACGTGGTTGATATCGATCCCGTGTTCGTCCATGAGCCAGGCCGTAAGTTCCACGACTGATTTGAGCTGGGCACGGCTAGGTCGCTGTTTGTCGAAGTTGCCCATCATTTCGACGCCAATGTTACCGGCGAGATCGTACTTGGTGTTCGATTCGGGCTCGAACTCGATCGGGCGGGCCTCATAGATTTTTCCATCCGGCGCGATCATGAAGTGGTACGCGAGGTCGGGCCAGTAGGTGTTCCGTGGCGGTTGTTCGATTTCAGGCCGTCGCTTGCCCCAAGATTGCATGTTGCGAATGAACTGGGCGGGCTCTACGGTATTCGTCCACAGAACGCCGGCGTGGTGGATCGTGATCCACTCGGGCGTATGACGGCGAGAATCGGGAATCGGATCGGCCTTCGAGCCCCATTGCTCGCGCGTCACGATATTCTTCGGCTTCGGAACCTTGTGGGCGGCCGACTTGAACTGCGGCTTGGCTTCAGGCTGTTTATTTAGCAGTTCGCGAAGCTCGGCAACGACTTCAGGCTTGTCCGTCGCGAGGTTCTTCGTTTCTTGGGGGTCTATTTGGTAGTCGTAGAGTTCGTATTCGGCAGTTTCTTGTGCGGCACCTGCCCGTTTCCATTCGACCAATCGATAACGGTCGGTGCGAATGGCCCGCCCGATCAAATTGTTTCGAGGGTAGGCGTGGAACACGGCGGGTTTGGTCGTGTCGGTTTTACCTGCAAGCAAAGGTGCCACGCTGGTGCCGTCGAGTCCGCCAGGAACCGGAAGGCCAGCCAACTCGCAAACCGTGGGGTAGATATCGACAGATTCCAGAAGTGCTGTTGTGGCGGCACCGGATTTCAGCGCGTTTGGCACTGCGATAATGACGGGGATGCGGGCTGCCTGTTCGTAGTTGGTATGTTTGCACCATAATCCATGGTCGCCCAGGTGCCATCCGTGATCGCCCCAAAACACGATGATGGTGTTCTTATCGAGCCCCGAATCGCGCAAGGCCGTCAGCACGCGGCCGACCTGGGCATCCATGTAACTCGTGGCGGCGTAATAGCCGTGAATGAGCGTGCGCTGCAGATCGTCTGGAACAGGGCCTTCATCTGGAACGTTCGAGTAATTCCGGAGTTCTCCGGAATTGGTGAGCGCATACGCCGGAGCACCAGCTGGGGGCGTACGAAAATCGGCAAGCTTGAATTGGTTACGGTCGTACCTATCCCAATATTTTTTGGGCGCACAGAACGGCAGATGTGGTTTAACGAAACCGACCGCGATGAAGAATGGCTGGTTAGGCTTCTTGGCAGCCTGTTCGATGCGTTTAACGGCTTCGTCGGCGACTTGGCCATCGGGGTAGGCATTGTCTGGAACATCGGCCGATTCGTAGGCAGCGCCTCGCGGCAATTTGTTGGCAATGCGCCCGGGAACATTGGAAAACAGCGCGGCCTCGCGGGTTTTTCCCTTCGGCGCATCGTTCTCTTTCAACATGTAATGGACGACCTTGGAACGCCAATGAGGAACGCTCCAGGAAACAGGGTCTTCGTGGTTGCCATGCCCCACATGAAAGATTTTCCCGAGCGCTTCGGTGCGATAACCTTGTTGCTTGAAGTACTGCGGAAGCGTGACGGCATCGGGCACGGCTTTGCGAAAATTGGTGCCCAGGTCGTAGATACCGATGGTCGTGGTGCGTAATCCGGTCAACAAGGAATTACGCGAAGGGGCACACACGGCCTGATTGCAATAGGCGGCATCGAAACGGTAACCGCTCGCGGCAAGTGAATCGATATTCGGTGTTTGGGCTAATTCGTCGCCATAGCAGCCGAGGATCGGTTTAAGATCATCGACACAGATCAGCAGCACATTCGGCTTGTCGGCTGCTTGGACAAAAGCGGCAAGAAAACTTAGCAGGAGCGTAGAGAGGATTATTCGCATGTTGAGCATTTTGGTTTAACTTCGCCAGAGTCGTGTGGTGAGTGGTTGGCGGCAGTTGTTGAGGCCGGTTAGTATGGAGGGTTCATTCCCCACCAACTTCGGAGCGGAACCGATGAATTTACGAACCATTACTATTTTGCTCGGGTTACTTGGCCTGTGCTACCCTTGTCTTGCGGCAGAGGCGCGACAACCAAACATCCTACTCATGATGGCTGATGATTTCGGCTACGAGTGCGTGGGGGCAAACGGCAGTGAATCGTACAAGACGCCAAACTTGGATGCATTGGCCGCCGGTGGGATGCGTTTCGAGCGTTGTTACGTGCAACCGTTATGTACACCAACCCGCGTGCAACTCATGACGGGCATGTACAACGTGCGGAATTATATCCGGTTCGGGTTGCTCGATTTGGAGGCAACCACGTTTGCCATGCCACTGAAGCAGGCGGGATATGCGACGGGAATTTGCGGAAAGTGGCAACTTGGCAAGGACACCGATTTGCCACAGCGATTTGGATTCGATGAAGCCTACCTTTGGCAGCATACGCGCCGCCCTTCCCGCTATGCTAATCCGGGCCTGGAGCATAACGGCGAGGAACTCGATTTCAAGAACGGAGAGTACGGGCCAACTTTGGTTAATGATTTTGCGATCGACTTCATCACACGGCACAAAGATCGGCCGTTCTTTTTGTATTACCCGATGATCCTTACGCATGCTCCGTTCCCACCCACACCAGATAGCGCTAACTACAACCCGCATGTTCGAAATGAGAACCAGGGAAGTAAAAACGAAAACTTTGCCGACATGGTGTTTTACATGGACAAGCTGGTTGGCCGACTGGTGTCGAAACTTGACGAGCTTGGTATTCGAGATAACACGTTGATTATCTTCCTTGGCGATAACGGAACCGCGAGGGCTTTGACATCGCGATGGAAGGGGCAAGATTACCCGGGCGGAAAGGGGTTAACCAACGCGCGCGGAATGCATGTACCGCTCATTGCCAATTGGCCCGGACATGTGCCGGCAGAAAAAGTGAATGACGACCTGATCGACAGCACCGATTTCTTTCCGACCGTATGCGAAGTCGCGGGGGTTAAGCTCCCCGGTGGAGTTTCTATCGATGGGCGGAGTTTTGCGGCGCAGCTCCGGGGTGAGAAAGGTACTCCACGAGATTGGGTCTACATGTGGTATGCACATCACGGTGGCCCGGCGGCTAAATCGGAATTTGCGATGTCGAAGTCGCTCAAGCTTTATACAGACAAGCGTGTGTACGACTTGCGGAAAGACCCCTTTGAAGAAAACCCGATGAAGGCGGAAGAGTTTTCAGCCGACGACATGGAGGAGTTGAAGAAGCTGCAATCCGTGCTCAACGAGTATGCGAATGCACGGCCGCCAAAGCTGCTGGCTTCCAAGGGAGCCGCGCCTGATCGCACGCCGCAGCGTAATCAAGTGGAGCCGTAGGAGGTTAACCGCATGTGCCTCAATCGCGCGTGACGCACCTTTGCGCGTCAACTCGAATTCCCGAACACCCTTAGCTATCTTGCTTGCGCGCTGAGCTTGAGAGCGGCATCGATAATTTGTTGCTCGATGCGGGGATCCCATGCGGCGGGCAATCCGTAGGGGTAGCGAGCCAAACCGCCTTCGTAGCCGCCTTCGGCAATGACACGGCGGGAAGCGATGTAGCCCATGACATCGTTGGAGTAGCTGGCAACCCAGGTTCGTTCGCGACCGAGGTCGGTCTTCAGCCGAATTGCGTAATCGACCACGACTTCGCCGCCGAGAAAAAACCAATTGATTTGGGCACCAAGCTGCCAAAGTTGTATCGGATAAGGATAAGTTGGCGACAGCTTACCATCCTGATCCCATCTGGCGAGCAGATACTGAGCCCAACGGGTTTGCGGCGACTCTTTGGAGGCTTCAAGCTCGAGCTCCGCACGGGTCGGGAGCGCGGCGAACGGAAGCTCGAGTTCCTCGTACGACGTGTGAAGCGAGGAAGCAATCGGCGTGAACGGCCCACGCAGTGCGGCGTCGACCGCGTCGGCAAATTCGTGGCCATGCTGGTTGAGCATTTCAATCGTTCGTCGTGGCAGCGGATTTTGATCGGCACCGCAACCGGCCCAGTAAAGCGCGATCGTGCCCGGGTGGCGTCGCTCGATTTCATTTTGTGCGACGCCTGGCCAATCACCAGAAACCTGGTAGCCGCTAAGAACGGTGGCGTGACACGCATAGCCGGCGACCACGGCGCGGAGTTTGCCATCTGCCCCGTGAATGGCCAGTACGGGGACATCGTGATCGACAGGGCCCAACAATGTTTGCGAGGCTCTTAATTCGGGAACGTTGGGTTCTACATTATTGCGACGGTTCACGGCGAACGTCGCAATGCCATTCGCGTAAGAGAGTCGCGATGGCGCGAGATTTTTCAGCGCATCGCCAACGACTTGGACCAATTTATCGGTCAGTTGTTCCGCGTATTCTTGCACGCGGCGTGTTTGGTCGTCGTCGAGTGCGTAGAGAGGCGCGAGGTTGCCACGTACTACGGGGCCACTATGCGTGTGCGACGTACTCAGCGCGATTGCCGCTCTTGGGAGTTGGTACTCCGCTTCCAGACGTTTGCAAACATCGCGAGAAACATTCTGGCCGATGCCCACCAAATCCATCGTGATGAGCACGGCACGGTTGCCCTGCGAATCTTCGAGTACGAGTGCTTTCGCCCAAAGGTCGTCGAGCTTCTCGGTGGCGGGGCGATTCCGTGCGCCGTAGCCTGAGAGCCAGATCGGCAGCTCAGGCGTGATATTGACTCGTGCGACGCCGGCCTTCCACGAAGTTTCGGCAGCGCCGGCATGAGATGACAAGGTAAACGCGGCGGCGACGGTAACGGCGACAAGCAAAATGTATCGAAGCATGGGCGAGAATTATTTAGTTGCGGATGGAGCCGCGCCGATCGACATGAGGTAGGCGAGCAAATCGGCCATCGCTTGCAGGTCGAGTTGCGATTCGAGTCCTTCGGGCATGTACGACATGCCGGTGCTTTCTACCGAATCGAGATTCGTCCGCGAGATGGCGACCGGTACGCCGTCGGCTTGGCGAATGGTAATGTTGTTCGGGGTTTCTTCGGTGATCATCCCGATGATGACGCGGCCATCGTTCGTAGTGGCGGCATAGCTAAGATATTTCGGGTTGATCTCGCGATTCGGATCTAACACGTTGAGGAGAATGGCCTCTCGGCCGCGATCGCGGATGGAGTTCAGGTCGGCCCCCACGGTAGTACCCTGCCCTTCGAGAGCGTGGCATGCGGAGCAAGTTTTCAAAAACACTTGCCGGCCCTGTTCTGGTTTTCCGGCAAGTTCAAGAGCCTGTCGATATTTTTCAACCACTTCCGCTCGGTGAGCGATGCCGCCGTTCTCTGCAAATACGGTGGTCGCTTTTTCGCGAATGCTCGAATCGGGATGATTTTTAAGCAGCGAAATGCGGGCGGGGTCAAAATCTCCTGGAGACACCTCACCGTTTTCAACAGCCGTAAGAAGCAAAGTGGCCCAAGCTGGCCTCGATAGAAGAATCTCGGAAACCGACGCTCGTAAGGCAGGTGTCAGCGTGGGCCATTTGGAGATGAAAAATTTGGCGACTTCAGGATTTGTAGAGCGGCCCACCGCGGCAACGACGAATTCTTGGATCGGCTGAGACTGTTGAGGTGTCAGGAGCTCGTCAAAAGTTTCTTGTTCGTTATCGAATGGCCCGCAACCGAGGATGGTGATCGCCTGCAAACGCTGCTCATCGCTGGCGTTGGAATCTAGTGCGGTTGTACGTGCTTCAGAAAGCAACGCCGTGAGTACGTTTTTCACTCGGCCCTTGGAATGTGCGAGAATTGCTTCCGACGGGGTGCCGGCTCCCTCGGCCAGCATTGCCACGATTAGCTTTTTTGCGATTGCGTTCGAGTAGTCACTTTCGGGCAGGGTATCGATCGATTGGACGAGCGATTGAATATCGTCGTCGTGTTTCGATCGGCCAATTTGGTTTGCCAAGGTCGCCAGGAAACCTTGCAATGGGGCTGCAAGGGCCTCGCTCGATCCTTGCAGTATGCTGGCTACGACCGCTGGAGCACCGGTTGAAAGGGAGCTTTGGCAGGCGAGTTGGAACGCTGGTTGGCTGCCGTTGGAAAGAATCAACTTGACGAGTGCCGGCACGCATTCATCCACAGGAACACTTCCTAACGAAAAGGCAAGTTGTTGCAGAACGGCAACGTCGGCGTCGTTTGTCATAGCGACCATGGCTTTACGGATTGCCGGAGAGTTTGCCGCGAATTGCTCGGCCAAGCGTAATGCGTGCTCGCGGATTCGCGGGTGAGAATCGGCAAGGCGATCGAGCACCTCGTCGGCTGTAAGCAGGTCCAGGCCATCGAGGGTGTACATGGCGTGTAGCCGAGCCAATGGGGAATCAGCATTCTGGAGCAGTTCGCGCAACGCCTTAGCGACTGACTTATCTTGCCGTTCGTAAAGCAATCGGGCGGCCGTTTCGCGATGCCAACTGTTTTCGCTCGCTAGTTGCTGTACGAGTTCGGTGCTCGTCATACGATCGAGTCGTTGTGGCGCGGTGAACTTGAAGTTTGTCGGCGCGATGCGATAGATGCGTCCCCGATCGCTACCAGCCGTGGGATCCATTTTGCTGAGCACTTCATGAGGCACCCATTGCACGCCTTCGATGAGCTCTCGATACATGTCGATGACGTAGAGGTTGCCATCGGGGCCATGGGCGAACTGAGCCGGCCTGAACCATGTGTCGGTCGAGGCAAGGAAGTCGGTATCACTGTCGATGTGCTGGCTGGAAACATTCAATCCATCGACATTGATGCGGGCGCGGAAAACAACATTGTTAGCCACTTCGCCGATGAAAGCCTGGCCGCGGTACTCCTTGGGCCAGGCGTGGCCACGATAGATGGTGACGCCAGTTGCCGACGTAATGACGCCGGACGCCCGGCCAGCTTCGAAGGGTTCTTCAAACTCCGCTCCGGCGTCTTTCAATTCGGAGCGGATTACTCGCCAAGCGTCGGGCGGGCTGATGCGAGCAAGTTGGGTAAAACCGGCTCCAGGGCCAAGGCTGATTACGGGAGACGGAGCCAGCATCAGCGGGTTGCGTTCGATGTAACGATCATCGTAAGTAATCGTGTCGATCGGCGTGCTGTTACCGGAAGCAAAAACGCGGCCCCAGTCGTCGAAGCTCATGCCATGCTGCCCTGCCCCGCTCGTGAGTTCGATGGATCGGCCGCGCGGCTCCAGCAAAATGCGCCGGCTGCGAACATTACGGGGAGATTCCTCGGGACTATCGCCGGCTCGTAGTTCTCCGCCATCGAGGCCGGTTGAAATGTGAATCCGGTTATCGAGTCCCCAACGGAACGAGTTGAGCTGACTTTCGCCGGCTTGGGCGGCACCGAAACCGGCATACACCACTTCTCGCACGTCGGCCCGGCCATCACCATCGGTATCCTTGAGATACAGTAGGTTCGGCGAGTCGCCAACAAACACGCCGCCGTCGTAACAAAACAATCCCGTTGGATACTTCAGGCCCTCGGCAAAAGTGGTTCGACGATCGAATCGACCATCGCCATCGGTGTCTTCCAGGCGCGCAACGCTTCCTGACGTGCGTGGCTCTGGCTTGATGTACTCGTTGTAGGCGGGGATTTCTAGCACGTACGCTGAGCCATCGGCAGCGAACTCCATCGCCATGGGATCGTGAACGAGCGGCTCTGCTGCCGCAAGCTGCGCACGAAAACCGGGTAAGGCAACGAGTGTGCTTTCGGCCAGTTTTGGGTCCACTGGCACGCGTACGTCCGTCGGCACATAGGGTTTAGTCGGTGTTTCAGGCTCAGCAGCAATGCCAAGTACACAAAAACACAGCGCTACGGCCAGCGGGATGTAGAGCAAGAACGATTGCGGGCGGAGCATGGCGAATCTGGAAGGCAGGAGTGACTTGGCGGGCGGCTATTTTGCATCGCGCTGGTAGACTGCTTTGCCGTCTACGATCGTGGCAACGATGCCAACCGAGTTAATTTCTTCCGGCGGGATATTAAAAAGGTCGCGTTCGAGAACGACCAAATCGGCAAGTTTGCCCGGCTCGATCGACCCCAGCGATTCGTCGCTGAAATTCGAATAAGCGGCGTCGATGGTGTAGGCCCGCAGTGCCTCTTCGACGGAGATCTTCTGCTCGGGCACCCAACCTTCGGGGTGTTTGTCGTCGAGCGTGCGACGGGTGACCGCCGCGTAGATGCCTTCCATGGGGGTTGGCGGGGCCACGTGCCAATCGCTACCAAAAGCGGGGCGAGCACCTGAATCGACGAGCGATCGGAAGGCGTAAGTTGTGGCACTTCGAGTGGGTCCGATAACGGGGCCGGCCCAACGCCCGTCGTCGATGGCATGATAGGGCTGCATGCTGGGAATAACGCCAAGCGCCGCGAAACGAGGTATATCATCTGGCGCGATATGCTGAGCATGTTCGATGCGGAATCGCCGATCGCGTGGGCCATTCATTTTCGCAACGCGCTCAAAAATATCGAGTTGAATTCGGATCGCCCGGTCGCCGATGGCATGCACGACCACTTGCAGGCCTCCCTGGTCAGCGCCCTTAGTCCACGCTTCCAAATCTTCCTCGGTATTTACGAGCAAACCTCGCTCGCCCGGCTTATCGTCGAACGGTTCAAAGAAAGCGGCCGTGTGAGAGCCGAGCGAACCATCGACAAAGCCTTTGATACCGCCGATTTTGAGCCATTCGTCGCCTCGTCCCCGGGCTTTGATTTCCTGCACGAGACGCTCCCATTGATGGATAGGAGTGCAAGCATAAATTCGCGTTTTCAGAAGGCCTCGGTCATATGCGATACGAAAGATTTCAAGATCGCGGAAGTTGCCCATGTGATGGGCAGACGTCACGCCGTGTGAGGCGACGAACTCGGAAGCTGCACGTGTTCCTTCAAGAAGCTGTTCGGTCGTGCGTTCTGGCCTGGCACTGTAGATAAGGCTCATCGCGTTATCTTTGAAGATGCCGGTTGGCCGACCGTTGCTATCGACCACAACTTCGCCGCCCTCAATGGCATCTTCCTCCATTTTGTCGGCAATTTTGGCCATGCGCATGGCGGCCGAATTTGCCAAGGCCATGTGACCATCGAGCCGATCGACCCACACGGGGTTGTCGGGCGTAACCGCATCGATCCAATCTCGCGAGGGCAACTCACCGCCCCATAAGGAATGATCCCAGTCGCCGCCGGTGATCCAGGTGCCAGGCGGTTGCTTTTTGGCGTAGTCTGCCAGTCGTTGGGCAAACTCTTCGCGAGATTTGCAGCCGCGAAGCTGGATCGAAGCGAGCCTCACGCCTCCGTCGATAAAGTGGATGTGAGAGTCGATCAGCCCAGGCACGACTAAACCGTCGGCGGCGTCGAGCGTGTGCGTGTTGTCGTCTCGTAGAGTGTCGATCTCGGCACGCGAACCTACGGCGAGAATTTTATTGCCAGCGATAGCGACCGCTTCCGCAAACGGCTGTTTCGCATTGGCAGTCCAAATTTTGCCATAAATGATTCGAGTGGCCAAATTTTCTTTAGCGGCTGAAGTGGTAGCGGCAAACGTAGAGGCAGCTAACGATAGGAGCATGATACAGCGTGTGAGGTAATCACATCTCATAGTTTGGTCATGGAAAAATGGATTTGAACGTTCGCCTGAACATACTAGCGGCAACCGGTGGGCTCGGGGCCGGTATCTGGATCGGTGGGATCCCACCAGTGAACGCCGTAGAGCTTTTCACCGGCGGCCTGTGCCGGAACGACAAAAGGACCTACGGCTAGCAAAATCGGACAAAATGATACCAAAAAGGGACAGGTTCCAGCATGGTGCTTATCATAGCCGAGATTCGAGGATAAATCGCGGGGGCGGGGGATCTAGGATTGGTTGCCTAAATGAGAGCCGTATTGAATTAAGCTGGTCGAATTTCGAAGCCTTGGGCCCTATTTGGTGAACAACCCCAAAGCCTTTGCTCGCTTAGAGTTGCTGGCTATGATAAGGGGGTACGATATCGGGTGGTCTGGTTGCCACCGTCTTTCTCAATTTGGAGCCCCCCGCCTACCACTGGCTCCCATTATTCTATCTCATGAATACGATCAAACACATTTGTTTGTACGTTTCCCACCTCAGGTCGCTTCGCTGCATCGCTTTTTGTCTCTTGATGGGGCTACTTTGCGATTTTGCAGTCGGATCGGAAGCACCGAGCAAGATTCAATATAATCGCGACATTCGACCGATTCTCTCGGACAACTGCTTTTCCTGCCACGGGCCGGATAGCGCTTCGAGAGCTGCCGACCTGCGACTCGACCTGCGCGATGCGGCGATCGAAATGGCGGCCATTACGCCAGGCGATCCCGATGACAGCGAAATGTTGCGGCGGATTCTCTCGGAAGACGAATCGGAACAAATGCCGCCGCCGACCACGAAGAAAAAGCTGACCGCGGCACAAAAAGAGCTTCTCAAACGCTGGATTGCCGAGGGGGCCGAATATCAGCCTCACTGGTCATTGATTCCGCCATCGAAACCGGAACCGCCACGAGTGGGCAACGCATGGTGGGTGCGCAACCCGATTGATGCGTTCGTTGCTGCTCGGTTGGAGGAGGCCGGGCTGCAGCCGGCCCCGGAAGCCGATCGCCGCACCTTGGCCCGACGATTGAGCCTCGATTTGACGGGCTTGCCACCTTCGCCCGAGATGGTGGAAGAGTTCGTCAACGACACATCGCCCGATTATTACGAGCGCTTCGTGGATAAACTGTTGGCGTCGCCGAAATGGGGCGAGCACCGGGCCCGATATTGGCTCGATGCGGCTCGCTACGGCGATACGCACGGCATCCATATCGACAACTACCGCGAGATGTGGTCGTACCGCGATTGGGTCATCAAAAAGTTCAACGAGAACATGCCCTTCGACCAGTTCACCATCGAGAACCTGGCCGGCGATTTACTCCCGAACGCAACGCTGGATCAGCAAATTGGCTCGGGGTTTAATCGCTGCAACATTACGACCAGCGAGGGCGGTGCGATCGATGAAGAGTATGCCGTGCTTTACACGCGCGATCGCACAGAAACGACGTCCCAAGTTTGGATGGGGCTAACGGCCGGTTGTGCGGTATGCCACGACCATAAGTTCGACCCGCTCTCGCAGCACGAATTTTACGAGATGGCGGCGTTCTTCAACAACACCACGCAAAAACCGATGGACGGCAATGTGAAGGATACGCCACCGATCGTGGCCGTGCCGATGGACGGTGATCGCCAACGTTGGGATGAAGTGAACCAACAAATCCCCAATGCCAAAAAACTTTTGGATGAACGCCGGGCCAACGCGCGTGCGGAGTTCAATACCTGGCTAGCCTCGGCCAAGCCGACCGATATTGCCGCCGAAATTCCCACCTCCGACCTGGAGTTGCTAGTTCCGCTGGACGATGGCGGTGCCACGGTTCGCTATGAACTTCGCGGCAACAAGGCCGAGGCACCATTGCCGGGGACAGTCGAGTGGCGAGACGGCAAGCTCGGTGCGAAGGCCGCGTATGTGAATCAAGGAGCCGTGCTCGAACTGGCCGATGCCGGCGATTTCGATTCTAGCCAGGGTTTCTGCTATTCCGCTTGGGTTAAATTGCCCGCGAACGACGGCTCGGGCGCGATCCTCGCGCGAATGAACGAAGACGACAACTTCCGCGGCTGGGACTTGTGGGTCGAAGGGCGGCGTGTTGGGGGCCACCTTATCAATAGCTGGCCGGCCAATGCAATTAAGGTCGTCACACAAAATCAGCTACCGGCCGATCAATGGGTTCATGTGGCCGTTGCGTACGATGGCAAGAGCAAGGCGGCTGGCTTTCAGGTTTATGTGAATGGCCAGTTGCAACAGACCAACGTGCAATCCGACACATTGAACGGCACTACGAAAACCACCGTGCCATTCAAGATTGGGCAGCGTACTAAAACCTCCCTTCTCTCGGGAGCCATGATTCAGGACGTGCGGCTTTACACCCGTCGCCTTGCCGATGGTGAGATCGCCTCGCTGGCCAAGTCGGCTCTATCGGCAGTGGTTGCCGCCCCGGCAGACAAACGCACCGAAGACGATTTGAACTCGCTCTACGACTGGTGGCTCACGAGTCTCGATGATGTTTACAAAACACTTTCCCAAACGCACGATGCTTTGGTACGTGCCCAGGCAGACGTGCAAGCGCGGGCGACGATCGCTCACGTGATGCAAGAACGGCCGGAGGCACCGATTGCATTCGTGCTCAACCGAGGAGAGTACGATCAGCGTAAAGATCAAGTATCGCCTGATACGCCTGATTTCCTGCCTCCTTTCCCCGAAGACGCGCCGCGTACTCGGCTCGGATTTGCCAAGTGGTTGTTGCGTCCCGATCATCCGCTGACGGCGCGCGTGACGGTGAACCGTTTATGGAGTGAGGTATTCGGTTCGGGTATCGTGCGCACCGCGGGCGATTTCGGTATCACCGGCGAACTTCCCTGCGATCCTGCGTTGCTGGATTGGCTTGCCACCGATTTCCGCGACTCGGGCTGGAACGTAAAACAATTCATGAAGCAACTGGTGACGTCGGCCACCTACAGGCAAAGTGCGGTCGCTACCAAGGAGAAGCTCGGACGCGACCCCGAGAACCGGCTATTCTCGCGGGGGCCGCGTTTCCGCATGGATGCCGAAATGGTGCGCGACTACGCGCTTGCGGCCAGCGGGTTGCTATCTGGCAAGATGGGCGGCCCCAGCGTGAAACCGTATCAACCGCCGGGAGTGTGGGAGGCGGTGGCCATGATCGGCAGCAATACGCGCGACTACAAGCAAGACACGGGGGAATCGCTTTACCGCCGTAGCTTATACACGTTCTGGAAGCGGTCCGCACCGCCGGCGTCGCTGGACGTGTTCAATGCGCCGAATCGCGAACATTGCGTGGTGGTGCGAGAAAGGACCAACACGCCGCTGCAGGCGCTTGTCACGCTGAACGATCCGCAGTTTGTCGAAGCCGCGCGCCGGCTTGCGGAGCAAGCCGTCGATCAGTCGCCCGACGCGTCGGAGCGCATCAACTACATGGCCGAGCGAGTTCTTTCGCGTCCGTTGCGAGACAAAGAACTGACGATCGTACAGGCCTCGCTCGAAAAATTCCTAAAGCATTATTCTGCTTCGGAAGAGGACGCAAAGAGTTTGATCGACGTTGGCGATTCGCCGGTCGAATCCAAAGCATCGTCGGCCGACTTGGCCGCCTGGACAATGGTCGCCAACGAATTGATGAATTTAGACGAAGTTTTGAACAAGTAGCGTTTGACTCGTATTGAGCCCGTCGAGTCGAACCTCATTGAAAAGCTTACTTACCGATTTTACGCAGGCTTACTATGAATCCATTCGAGAAATTTCGCCTGAATGTGAGCCGCCGGCATTTCTTGGCATCCGGCACTCACCTGCTTGGTTCGGCCGCATTGGCATCTCTTGCAGGCGGTGCCGTTAGCAAAGCGGCGGAAGTCCAAGCTGCGGCAAGTCCCCATCCGATGACTCACTTCGCACCCAAGGCCAAGCATGTGATCTACCTGCACATGGTCGGTGGGCCTTCGCAGATGGACTTGTTCGATTACAAGCCCGTAATGAAGGACTGGTTCGATAAGGACTTGCCCGAATCGGTACGCATGGGCCAACGCTTGACCACGATGACGAGCGGCCAGGCTCGCTTTCCGATCGCTCCTTCGATGTTCCAGTTCGAGCAGGTCGGGCAATCGGGCATGTGGATGAGCGAATTGCTGCCGTGGCTCAAGAAAACGGCCGATGACCTCGTGTTTGTTCGCAGCATGCACACCGAGGCGATCAACCACGAACCTGCGATCACGCTGATGCAAACCGGCAACCAGGTAACTGGCCGGCCTTGTTTGGGCGCGTGGAGTTCCTACGGCCTTGGGGCGCTGAATAACAATCTGCCCACGTTCGTGGTGATGGTGGCCAAGAGCACCAACACCGAACAAGTGCAGGCAATTTCCGCCCGCTTGTGGTCGAGCGGCTTTTTGCCGGGTGAGCATGCCGGGGTGAGCTTCCGCACGGCTGGCGACCCCATTCTGTTCATCAATGATCCGCCGGGGGTACCTCGGGATATTCGCCGTGCCAGCCTCGACGGCGTCAGTGCGTTGAACGAACTCGCTTACGAACAATTGGGCGATCCGCAAACGCATACCCGCATCCAACAATACGAATTGGCGTATCGCATGCAGGCTAGCGTTCCAGATCTTACCGATTTGGCCAGTGAACCCGAATCGACCTACAAACTCTACGGCGATGCCGCCAAGGAACCGGGCACTTTCGCAAATACCGCCCTACTGGCTCGCCGAATGGTCGAGCGAGGCGTTCGGTTCGTACAGATTTATCACAACAATTGGGATACCCATGGTAACGTGGCCGGGCGATTGCCCGACCAATGCCGCGACGTCGATCAGCCGTGCTACGGTCTAATTCAAGACCTCAAACAACGTGGCCTGCTCGAGGACACGCTCGTCATTTGGGGCGGCGAGTTCGGGCGAACCGTTTACTCACAAGGCGGCCTCTCGGCCCAAAACTACGGCCGCGATCACCATCCACGCTGCTTTACCATGTGGATGGCCGGCGGCGGCTTCAAAGGCGGCGCGGTCCACGGTGAGACGGACGATTTCTCGTACAACATCACGAAAGATCCGGTCCATATTCGCGATTTCCATGCAACGGTACTATCGCAGCTAGGATTCGACCACGAACGATTCTCCTTCAAACATATGGGGTTGGATCAAAAGCTGACCGGCGTCGAGCCGGCGCGCATCGTGAAAGAAATCCTGGCCTAAAGATGCCAAAACAAACCCCTTAGCGACGGCGGCAACGCCGTCCAACCAGCAAATGGCATCACAGAACGGTAAACCTAAAAACGCACTAAGGAACTCTAACAAAACCGGCGGGGACTGTCCCGATTTTGCGGAGTCTTCGCAGCAAAATGGGACTGTCTCCCTCTCTCAGACGGTTTTGTTAGAGTTCCTAAATCCGGTCTACGTTAGGCCAGTGTAACCAGCAGATCGCCCGTTTCGACTTGGGTGCCTGCTACCACATGCACTTGGGAAACCTTGCCGTCTGTTTCCGCACAGATGGTTGCTTCTAACTTCATGGCTTCGAGCATCACCAGCTTCTGGCCGGCTGTTACCTCGTCGCCTGGCTGCACAGCCACTTTCACCACCAAGCCGGGGAAAATGGCCCCGATTTGTTTCGGGTTCTTGGGATCGGCCTTGAGTCGCTCAGCAACCGTACTTTGCAGCGAGCGATCCGTAACGGTAACTTCGCGAGGCTGACCGTTGAGTTCGAAGAATACGGTACGGGTGCCGTCGGGCTGAGCTTCGCCGACCGTCAGGAATTTGATGATCAGGGTTTTGCCCAGTTCGATATCGACGGCGATTTCCTCGCCGGGAGTCATACCGTAGAGGAACACAGGTGTCGGCAACACGCTAACATCGGAAAACTGCTGCTGATGCCTGACTAACTGCTCGAAGACCTGCGGATACATGAGATAGGAAACCACGTCCTGGCCTGTCGGCTCGCCCTCGATGATTTTTGCCACGGTTGTACGCGTGGTGGCGAGATCGGCCGGTGGGATGCTCTCGCCTGGCCGCCCTTCGAGTGGCTTTTCGCTCCGCAAGATGCGATCGCGCACATCGCGCGGGAATCCGCCCTCTACCTGCCCCATTCGTCCACTCAGAAGATCGAGGACCGATCGTGGAAAGGCGAGCTCGCGATCGCTTTGCATGATGTCCGCACAAGTGAGCTCGTTTGCCACGAGAAACAGCGCCATGTCGCCAACGGCTTTGGACGTGGGCGTGACTTTCACGATGTCGCCCAAAAGTTGGTTGACATCCGCATATAACCGGCACACTTCGGGCCAGCGCGACGAAAGCCCCAATGCCTGGGCTTGCTGGAAGAGATTGGTGTACTGTCCGCCCGGCATTTCGTGTTCGTAAAGATTCGCGCCAGCGGCAAGCACCGGGCTTTCGAAAGGCATGTAAAACTCGCGCGCTTCGCGCCAGTATTCGGAGATCCTATCGAGCACCTCGCCGTCCAGCTTGCCCTGTCGAGGCGTGTTTCGCAGGCTTTCGACGAGCGTATTCAAATTCGGCTGCGACGTGCCGCCCGACATGGATGCCAGCGCCGCATCGGCGATGTCGAGCCCGGTTTCCGCGGCATTGAGAATCGTGGCCGCCTGCACGCCGCCCGTATCGTGCGTGTGGAAGTGGATCGGCAAACCAGTTTCGTTGCGAAGCGCTTGGACAAGCTTGGCAGCCGCGTGTGGCTTGCACAGTCCGGCCATGTCTTTGATGGCCAGGATGTGTGCGCCGAGCGACTTGAGCTCTCGGGCAAGCTTCACGTAGTAGTCGAGGCTGTATTTCGGCCGCTTCGGGTCCAGGATGTCGCCCGTGTAGCAAATCGCGGCTTCGCAAATCGCTCCAGATTCGCACGCAGCTTCCATGGCGACACGCATGTTGGGCGTCCAGTTGAGCGCGTCGAAAATGCGGAATACGTCGATCCCCGCTGCTGCCGCTTCGCGAACGCATTCACGAACGACGTTGTCGGGATAATTGGCGTATCCCATCGCGCTCGAGGCTCGCAGGAGCATTTGGAATAAGATATTTGGAATACGCTCGCGGAGCTGTTCCAGACGTTGCCAAGGCGATTCTTTGAGGAATCGCATGGAAGTATCGAACGTCGCACCGCCCCACATTTCCAGCGAGAACAGGTCGGTACAATCGCGAGCATACGTGTCGGCAATCTCCAGCAAATCGTAGGTTCGTACCCGGGTCGCCAATAGCGACTGATGGGCGTCGCGCATCGTGGTATCGGTCCATAGCAGAGGCTTCTGCTCGCGAACCCATGCACAAAACTTCTCGACTCCAAGAGCTTTGAGCCTATCGCGAGTTCCTTCTGGCAAAGGAGCGGTCGGATCAAACTTTGGAGTTTGAGCGGGGATTCGTCGCGTGGCACGCGGGGCATCTTTCGTGCTGACGTTGCCGTTGACGACGATGTCGCCAATGTACCGAAGCAGCTTCGTAGCGCGATCGCGTCGCGGGGTAAACTCGAATAGCTCCGGCGTTTCGTCGATAAACCGTGTCGTGCAGTTGCCCGCCAAAAAAGTGGGATCGTTCACGAGGCGGATAAGAAACGGAATGTTCGTTTTAACGCCGCGAATACGAAATTCCTGCAGGCAGCGTTCGGTTCGACCAACCGCCTCGCGGAAACTGCGCCCCCACGACGTGATCTTTACCAGCAACGAATCGTAGAAGGGAAATACGACGGCCCCGGAGAATGCCGTGCCGCTATCGAGCCGGATGCCCATGCCGCCCGGCGATCGGTAGTGCGTGACTTTGCCGTAATCGGGCATGAATTTGTTGGAAGGGTCTTCAGTCGTTACACGACACTGAATGGCAAAGCCGCGCGTGGTGATTTGTTCTTGCGCTGGCAGGCCGATGGCGGGTCCATCGAGTCGCTCGCCCTGAGCCACGAGGATTTGTGAGCGCACCACGTCAATCCCGGTAACTTCCTCGGTAATGGTGTGCTCGACCTGGATCCGCGGATTTACCTCGATAAAATACAGATCGTTGGTGTCGGCATCGACGAGAAATTCAACGGTACCCGCGTTGTCGTAGTTCACCGCGCGACCAATCGCCACAGCGGCATCGCATATATTCTGACGCACTTGTGATGGCAAATTCGGCGCGGGCGCGATTTCCACGACTTTTTGATGTCGCCGCTGCACGGAGCAGTCGCGTTCCCAAAGATGCACCAGATTGCCGTGGCTGTCGCCAAGCAACTGCACCTCGATGTGCCGCGCACGGGAGATGAACTTCTCGACAAAGATTTCGTCGCTGCCAAAAGCACTGAGCGACTCGCGGCGGGCCGTTTCGAAAGAGTCTTCAAAATCCCCTGCTTGTTGAACGATCCGCATTCCGCGTCCGCCACCGCCGTGGGCGGCTTTGAGAATCACAGGGAATTTTAGCGATTCCGCGGTTTTCAACCCCTCCGCGACCGTGGCGATCGGCTTATCGCTGCCGCCAAGCACCGGCACGCCCACTTGCTTAGCGACCGCGCGGGCCGCGATTTTATCTCCTAATTTTTCCAACAGCTCGGTTCGTGGGCCGACAAAGATAATTCCGGCATCGCGACACGCTCGGGCAAACTTTGCATTTTCTGATAAGAACCCATAGCCGGGATGAATCGCATCGATGCCGCGTTCTAGCGCCAATGCAACGATGTCGTCGAAATTCATATAGGCCTGAAGTGGCCTCCCCGACTCACCGACCACGTAGGCTTCGTCGGCCTTGAATCGATGCAGAGCGTAACGGTCCTCATAAGAGTAAATTCCGACAGTACGAATGCCCAGTTCGTGGGCGCTACGAAACACGCGGATGGCAATCTCACCACGATTGGCGATGAGGAGACGACGAATTGGCTTCATAAAGATAGCAGTAGAAATCGCGGAGGATCGGCTAAAAGCAGTGGTTCCATTCGCCACCATTGCGGACGGAAGACAAGCGGCTAGTATAGCCGAAATGGCCTGCGTGGATCAGCCATTACCAACAGCCGGCACGCCGGAATCAGCGTTTTCGAAAAAACCTGGAGCCGAGTGAATAAGACAGAAACGAGTGAACCAAAACGGCAAAGGTTCTACTATTTCACAAGCCCCGGTGCTTCGCTGATGTAACGCCAATTTTTAATGAATGCGATGAGGTCGGCCATCTCCTGCGGCGTGATGTTCTTTTCGAGGCCGTCTGGCATGTAAGAAATGCCATCGGAGCTAAGGTCTTCGATTTCATCGCGAGCTAGAGTCAGCGTTTTTCCTTCGGCTTGTTTAAGCGTCACGGAAGTCGAGGTCTCGGCGGTAAGAATGCCGTTGTGCGTCAGGCCATCGGCTGTTACTACGGTATAGCTGAAGTAATTCGAGTCGATGGCTCGGTTCGGCTGAATGATGTCGGCCAAAAGCTGCTCGGGGAGCCGCTCGCGCGAGTCGGAAATATCGGGGGCCACTTCCACGCCAACATTATTGACCCGGTGGCAAATCGAGCAGTTCTTCTCAAACACTTTTTGCCCACGAATCGGATCGGCCGTGAGCTTCAGCGCGGCACGGTAATCTTCGAGAGCCTTTTCGCGATCCTTAGGCATGGAATCGGCAAAAAGCGTTTGAAGCAATTTGTTGGCACGAGTCAAATCAATTTCGGTTGGTTTGATTCGGCCGGCGATTAGTTCGCCAAGGAGCAGGCGAGAGCACTCTGCGTTGACCGCGGCTGCATCAACGATTCCGCGTTGAACGGCGGGGGTTTCTCCCGAAAAGTTCTCGAGCAATTGCTGCCATGCCTCGACTTGACCCGAGCGGGCAAGAGCTAAAATCGCTCGCAGCCGGACGGCTTGGGAAGCATCGTCCAATGCAAGGTTCGTAAGTGTTTCTGCCGCATCACCGGCGAAGGCGAGCAAGTTGATTGCGTCGGTACGCTCAGGATCTTTTCGTTCGGTATCGTTGGCTACGGTGGTCGCCGTGGCGAACGCCGCATCCAGTTCGCGATTCGTGCTTTCATCGAGTGATGTGCGTAGCTCCTCGATCGTGGCTCCCTTTTTCACGACCTCGGCAAACAGGCTGGCAAGGCCGGCCGCACTAAAATCGTCGCTCGCGACTAACGCTTTGACGGCGATCGGCCGTTGAGTTTGATCATCGGAAGCTGCCGCGAGGCGTGCGAGCTGGGCCACAAACTGCTCTGGTTTCTCGATGTTTTTCTTAAGTTGTTCGGGGTTGCTCAACATGGTAGCTAAAACTTCGCCGCCTTGGTTGCCGGCGGCGATCAGCGTGGCGTTCAATTCCCACTGATCCGTGGCATGGGCAGGTACCGGCGGCAACGGTGTTGCAGTAAGTAACGCCTGAAAGCGAACGCGCGCATCGTCCGCCGTGGCAAGCGAGCTGACTTTTGATTTCAGGGCTGCCGAATCTTTGAGCAAGGGTTCCGAAGCCACGATCGCTTGTTCCACGATTCTTGGATTGGAATCGTCTAAACAGTGAAGCAGCAATTCTTCATCCAGGGAATCAAGAGATTGCAGCAGCCGAAGAGCGTGAATCCTTGCCAGAGATGATTCATGCTGCCACGCCACCTCGCGTAGCTGTGGTGCGATCGATTTATCCTGGCGTTCGAGAAGGAGGCGGCCCGCAGTCTCTCGCCACCAGCCATTGGGGTGAGCAAGCTTTTCGACCAATGATTGGCTCGGAAGATTCGACAACGCCGGTTTTTCTTCCGGGCGCTGCCGACCCTTTGCAACGACCCGGTAAATACGGCCTCGATCGAGGCCTTCGAGCAAGTCGGGTCGGTTGCGTAATTCCAAAGGCATCCACTCAGGATGCTCGATCACAGCGCGGTACATATCGACGACGTACAGCGCGCCGTCGGGCCCCGTTTCGATATTGCATGGCGAGAACCATTCATCCCTGGAAGCCATGAACTCGGCTTTATCCTCGCCAGAGGTCGAACTGAACGTCACCCCTTTGGGTTGCATTACTTCGCGATGCACCAGATGAGCCGTGGGATCGCATACGAACAGGCTACCGTGGTAGATTTCAGGCAATGCGTCGCCGCGAAACACATCGAGTCCGCAGGCGGCCGTGAACTGTCCCGCGTGGAGATGCGAGGTCGTGAAAGCTCGCCCGATCGGGTAAAGCTTTGAGCCGGCACCCGCCTTGGCCACGTCGATCGATACAGCTGGCACGGCGACCAGCGGGTTCTTCTTCAGATACTGGTCTTCGAGAACGACGTGGATGGCCGGGTTGCGATTCGAGCACACGAACCGGTTATTGAAGTCGTCGAACGTGAGACCAAATTGCCCAACGCCCGAAACCGCCTCGAACTTGCGGGTGACGGGATGGAATCGGAAGTCCATGCCGCTGATCGAGAGTGGTTCCGACTTGGGTTTTTGAGCATCCACGATATCGCCGCCACGCAGGCCGTTGGCCACATAGATGTGACCATCGATCGATAGCCGAGGGTGATTCGCGCGAAGCTGCTGGTTCTTCTCGGAGAAGCCGCGATACCAGGTTTCGCGAACGTTGGCACGGTCGTCGCCATCGGTATCCTTGAGGTAGATTACCTCTCCGGCTACCGTGACAAAGGCACCTCCTTTCCAAGGCTGTACGCCGGTCGCGTAACGCAAGTCGTCGGCCACCACCGCAGCTGTTTCATAGAATCCGTCGCTGTCCCGGTCATCGAGGACAGAAAGGCGCGATCGAGCATCGGGGCCCGTGACGCTGGTATCCGGATAGTCGCACATTTCGACAACCCAGAGGCGGCCGTTTTCGTCGAAACGCATGGCCACGGGGTCAACAATATTCGGTTCGCTGGCGACCAATTGAACTTCGAGCCCCTCGGGAACCACAAAGTGCTTGAGTGCCTCTTTGGGTTCAAGAGGGCTGGGCAACGCATCAGGGTCAGCAGCCGAGATCGCGGCAAAGAACAGCAACAGGCCTATAGATACCAAACAAGTGCTACAAAGCGGGCGCAGAAGGCTTAGAGATGTCATCGTAATATTTATTTTGCCTCGCCAAACCGCCCGCGTCAAAGAATGTCTATTTCGGAATTAATCAAGTTCTTTTAGCAATTGCACGGCAGCCTCGACCATTTGCTCACCCGAACCGGGGGTGACGCGTGAATTGACGGTTTCATAGCTGCCTTCCGCAAAGGCTTTCTTAGTGGGAATGTACCCCAATGAATCGTTTGCCAGTTCGATCACGAGGGTCGTTTTGAACGGCGAACGCTCCTTGATGGCCAGCCCGAATTCCACAAAGACCTCGGTGGGTAAGGTAACGATCGCCGTTTCGGGGGTTAGCCGAAACGCTTGGATTTCGAGCTGCACGGTATCGCCTGTCTGCCGTTGCAGGTCTATGATTTTGTACGCTTTTACCTGAGAGAGAAAATCCAGCTCCTTGCCGCCGATCAGTTTCATATCCTCTTGTGCTTGAGCTTGCTCGCCTTCGGAATACGACTGCAACTTGGCTTCGGCGCTTGTTGATGCGGCTTTGAACGCCGCAGGTTCAGCCTGGAGCAAATTGTTTTGGTCGAACGCCTTCAGAACCGTGTCGCCCAGCATAGTTCCGATTTCTTCTGCCGTACGAACTCCTGTAGCGGTTACGTCGATGTGGTTGATGTCGCCACAAGTTCCGGTGCCGAAGAGCAGCGTAAACTTTGAGCCAAACTGTTTGCGAAGCACATCCTCGACCACTTTCGGATAGTCGGCTGAATACTCGGTGCCGCTGGTTGTGTCGAGATGCAACGCAAACGACACCAAAGCCGCTTCTGGCATATTTTCACCAGGTCGGTACATACCGACGATGCCGACTTGCGGATCGACCGGCCCGGCTGGCCGGATGATATTCGGATTTTTCTGACCCGGGTTAAATCGCACCGAGCCGTCTTTCATGTGGAATCGCCGATTGAAAGCCAGCCGATTTTCGATCGCATAGCCAGCCCGTAATTCGACTGGCTTCAGATTCTTATTGGCCTCGCCAACGGCCGTGGCAATTTGGCTAATAAGTGCCGCGCGATACTCGGCCGGATCATACGGATCGCGGCCGAAGCGAGCGATATTCTGCTCGTGAAAGAAAGTGCTCAGCGCGCCATAAATGAGCGGTCCCGTATGCGAATGAGTTGCGCATACCACGATACGATCGAACGGAATTTCCGCTAAAGCGCTTGCTTGCCTGCGGGCTTCCCCCGTAATATCGCGAGGCAGGCTGACCACATCGACAAACACAAGCGCCGCGGATTCATCGCCCTGTTTCAGAACGATCGCTTTCGCGCGCAGCGGGTCCTTTACTCCCGTGCTGAGGCGTTCGGAAAAATAGCCGCTCATTCGGAACGGTATCGGGGGGGTGACGTCGGTTACGGCAATGCCGACCTTCAAAGGCGGCGCGACAGAGTCTGCCGCATGGCCGATCGATGCAAACGAAGCGACGAGTAGTACAGCGGCTTGGCAGAAAGCAATGCGATTCATAACAGCTTGATTGGAGTGCGGTGGCTTCGTGGGACAGATTAAAGGCCATTAGTGCATCGCTGTCTCTACGATACCGATACCACCTCGATAGTAGTTGAATTTAACATGCGGATGATCGGCCAGCAGCGACATGGGAACGCTGCTATCGGGAATTCGCTTGCTGATCATCAGCGCGGTAAGACGAATGCCGAATGGGTTATCGTGATGTCCTGGATGCCAGATCGAAACACAGTCGGCTTTCCAAGTTTCGACCGGCCCTACCGTGGCGGCTGTGACAGGTACTTGGGGAACGTAGCCGCCACCCGAAGTTCGGGCGTTTTGAATCACCGTCATCGGATGGAGTTTGGTAATTCTAGTTTTTAATTGAAGATAGGTGCCCGGCGGCGGGGGTTCGTGGATCCATTCGCCTTCGCGTTTGGGCGGATCATTGAAGGCCCAATGCTTGACCTCGCCCTGCCCTCCTTGCATCAATCGGCAACGCACTGAATTGTAACTTTCGGAGTACGCTTCGAGGTCGAGAGGAAAATGGATGTTCTCGGCCGGCATGCGTAGTTCAGGTCGAATGCGGTTGAAACAGAGATCCATGTCTGCTTTGGCAAATGAAAGAGGATGATCGGCCGACACTGGTTGACCGTTTTCGATCCATTCATCCATTCCCCAAAAATGAGCATGTTGCAATTTTAAGTCTAAGGCATTCACCATTTGGGCAACTAGCGGGAGTTGCTCCGTGGGACCGATCGGACCACAAATGCCTGTCGGGTTATCGGCCGTGGCTTCTTGCCACGCACGAATATATTCGAGTGCTTCGGCACAATAGAACTCTTGGATCGTGTCGTATATTTTGACTTCGAAACCATCGCGTGAGAGTTGCAACAAATCGTCGGCCGAGAGACTTGCCGCATCCGCAAGAAGATGCGGGTCGAGCGTGGTGTAATCCCACCAATCGGGTGCCACTTTACTGATTGGCCGTGCCATAAAATTTCTCCGTTCGCGTTCGGCCTTTGACCAATACTGATTTAGGAACTCTAACAAAACCGTCTGAGAGAGGGAGGCAGTCCCCGCCGGTTTTGTTAGATCTCCTTACTTTTACTTACTGTTGTAATCTGACGTGGTTGACTTTCCGCCGCAAATTTCGGCAAGGATATCGGTCCCCGGATACGGATGGCCCCGATGCTGAACAAATCCTTCGGCAAACGACGCTCCGAGCTGTTTGCCACGTTCAGCGCTCTGGCGTTTCATAGCGATGATGTACTCATCCATTCCGTGATGCGCTTGCAGCCAATCACGTTGCGAGGCATGACACGCAAGCATTTCGATCTTGCGGTCGATCTGCGCGGAGATATCGATCAACGTGGTATATGCCGCGGGTTGGTTCGTATAAGGATCCTTCGCCAGCACGGGATCGGAATAATACAACCACGGAATATCGGAGCCTGGGATCAAAGGCAAATCGGAGGCATTGGGGATTGAGTAGCTAAATGCCGTAGCCCTTGCCAAAAGATGCACTTGCTCGTGGTCGAGCATGTAGTCGTGTCGCGGGTGGGTAATGATCAGCGTTGGGCCAATGCGACGTAGCAGGTCGATCGTTTTACGATTGGTCTCGCGATCGAAAAAGACTTCGACGTCCGACTCATCCAGGCAATGGTAGGTTGCATCGATTTTGGCAGCGGCGGCGAGGGCCTCGCGCCGTCGAATGGCGGCAATGCGCTCACGAGGCAGCGTCATGGAACCGCAATCCCCCGTGGCAGCAGTGGCTATATGCACTTCCCAGCCATGATCGGCTAGCTGGATCAATGTGCCGGCACACAGAATTTCTGCGTCATCCGGGTGTGCCATGAAACACAAGGCGACCCGACGCTTTGGTAATTCAATCATTGGTTAATTGCACCAGTTTCACAAAATGGGCAAGCTATCGATTCAACTTTCAAGGTGCGTATTTTCCGGAAGGGGACAAGTTTCCGGAAGGGGACAAGTTTTTTAGTGTGTGCCGTTGGTTGGGTTGAAAATCAGTTATTTGCGCAGCATTAGTGGTGGGCGTCGATTGCTCGAATCGGCCCGCTGGTTGTGAGCTTTGCCTAAAAATACCCGCGAAGTCGCAAGTGGCTGCGGTTGCATGGTTGTGGACGTTGCTGATTTAGGAATGCCTCAATAATAACTTCCCCATTTTGGAATATAACCACAGAGACACGGAGGGCACGGAGGGCACGGAGGGTGAAGCAGGGAACAGAGAAGGCGGAGCTTCATTGAACCACGAAGGCACAAAGACACGAAGGTTTTTAAAAAAGTTTCACGGCATAGAAGTAGATCACTCACCACGACAATATGCAGCGTGTTCCAGTGGATAAAACTCTTTGTGTCTTTGTGCCTTCGTGGTTCAAATCACTCATCTAAATCCTCTGTGTCTCCGTGGTGAATCGTCTCCGTGGTGAATCCCATCTACTGAAGTTATTTTTGCATCGCCCCCTAGTGGGTCTGCCAGTCTTGAATTGATGGGTGGCATGCTTTCACGCGGTAGCGGGTAAGCATGCCTACGCCCAGAAGGCGAAGGCATGCCACCCAGCAAATGACCATGGACAGAACACTAGGGTGTTTTCAGGTTTACCATTCTGTTATGCCATTCGTTGGTTGGACGGCGTTGCCGCCGCCGCTAAAGATTTTGTTTTGGCATCGATCATCATCGGAACGTCATTCGAAAAACGCACTAGCGGCTCGGCTTCAATTTCTGAGTTTGCCGTCCATTCCCCAGGTTGGAGAAACGTTCAGCGCGTTCCACTCGTCCCACTTCGCTTTCAGGCGCTTTGCTACCTCGAGGTTTTCGGAAATCAAGTCGTTCTTTTCGCCGATATCACTCGCGAGATTGTAAAGTTTTGCCTCGGTGGCTCGTCCCCTGGGACCGAGGATGCCATCAGCCGTTGGATCATACTTTACGAGTTTCCAATCGCCGTGACGGATTGCCATTTGCTCGCCAAACCGCCAGCACAGCGTTTCGTGGGGCGCGGATTTATTTTTTCCCTCGAAGTAAGGGAGCAGATCCACGCCATCGAGTTTAGAGTCCTCTCCCATACTGATGCCTGCCGCCGCCAACACGGTAGGCAAGATGTCTAATTGAATTACCGGTTTGTCGTAAATTTCGCCAGACGGAATATGCCCTGGCCATTTCACCAAAAAAGGAACCCGAATTCCGCCTTCGAGAGTGGTGCGTTTCGAACCTCGCAACGGCTTATTGATGGAAGCGTTCACAGTGGTGGTGGGCATGTTGGGGCCGCCGTTGTCGCTGATGAAAAACACGAGCGTGTCGTCTGTAAATCCTTTTTCAGCGAGCTTGCCAGTAATTGCTCCAACAGCGTCGTCCATTGCAGACATCATGGCGGCGTAAGTGCGGCGTTTTTTTTCCTGGATGCTGGCAAACTCTTTTAAGCGCTCGTTCGTCGCGTGCATGGGCGTATGCACTGCATTGAAAGTGACACACAGGAAAAACGGCTGATCGCTTGTTTGACGATCGATAAACGCAACGCACTCGCGGCCGATCGCGTCGGTAAAGTATTCCGTTTCCTTGACTGGCGTATCGCCACGATAAATGGGTGCGCCTTCGCCGGGAAAATAGCTGTGGGCTCCGCCCAGGAATCCGTAGAATTCATCGAAACCCCGCCGCTGCGGGTGGAATGCGGGTGCTCCGCCTAAATGCCACTTTCCGACGAGCGCCGTCCGATAGCCAGCGGCCTTGAGCCGGTTGGCGATTGTGGTTTCCGTAAGCGACAAGCCGAGTTTGTTTCGATCAGAATCTGCTCCATCGGCCGCATTTTTTTCGGCACCGCCCGGATTGAACTCGTGCCCAAAGCGTGTTTGATAGCGACCTGTCAGCAGCCCAGCCCGAGTTGGAGAGCAATAGGGTCCCGAGACATAGCCGTTTGTGCAACGCACGCCTTCGCCTGCAATCGCATCGATGTTCGGCGTAGGAATTTCTTTGGAACCGTGTACGCCAATGTCGGCATAGCCCATATCGTCACCAACGAGGATGACGATATTTGGCCGTGCCTCTGCCAACGACGCTGCGCACCACGCAAAAACAGCAAGAAGAGTTAGTCGAATTATGTGTTGCATTTGTTTCTCTCCGTTCCGGAAAACATCTCCCCGTAGCGCGCTAAGGAACGTCTCAATAATAACTTCTCCCTGTTCGAAATAACCACGGAGGCACGGAGGACGCGGAGAAGATTCGGGAGGTTTGAACCACGAAGGCACAAAGGCACGAAGGATTTTTAGGATGCGGGATAGTGGATGCAGAGGGCAGGGGTATCCTAACTGAATGCCTTAGCCTGCTTCCCGCATCCAACATCCTGAATCCTAAATCAGTAATTCTTCTTCGTGCCTTTGTGCCTTTGTGGTTAAAAAATCACTTTTCCGAACTCCGTGCCCTCTGTGCCTCTGCGGTGAATCCCCTCTGCCGAAGTTATTTGAATCATCCCTAAACTACTGTCCCCAGGGGCCACATTCAAGGTGCCGGAGCGGGAGGCGGCCGGCACTTACGACTCGCGGTAGCCCAGCGCCACAAGAATGCAAGGGCCATTCGCGATAACATTGACGCCTGCATGCGTGGCCAGGTCAATCGCCTCCTGACTTTCGGCACCCGGCTGCATCCAAATATTCTTGATTCCCAGCGCAATGGCCTGCTTGACCGCTTGCTCCGTAATTGCAGCAGGGGTAACGATTGAAATGCCATCTAATTTGTCCGGTACCGAAGGCAAGTCCGCGAATGCTTGCAAACCTTCGACCGTATCTGCTTTAGGATTGATTGGCACGACTTCAAGTTTATTTTGCAGGTAGGCGCGCAGAACTTTGTTGCCATATTTCTCGCGATCCTGGGATGCGCCGACCACCGCAAACTTTTTTCCGGATAAAAATTTTTGGATTACTTCGGATGACATATTCGGTACCTGCCT
>CAZTWS010000010.1:50925-66500 GCA_964618225.1 uncultured Planctomycetaceae bacterium | reverse complement strand
TAGCCTAGCAAATAACATGCCCTGATGGCGTGACACAAAAAACTTTACAAGGCCGGGCTCGGCGGGAGGTTCCACAAGCTTGCGCTCCCACTCTTCTATCGACCACGGCGGACTGAATCGACCGCGTGTGGTTTCGATGTACTGGAGCTTGCCAGCATTCATAGCATCTAGTACGAACTGGCGACGACGACGGACACGTTTTCTAATTTGTTCGACGGAAAGCCATTGCGGCTCAGGAGACGAAGACATATAGGACGGGCGCAATAACTGAGGGCACTTATCCTATATGTGAAATTCTCCTATATTTTCCCGCGTATTCGCGTTACATCGGCCGAGGGTAAGTACAAGGATCGTGCGGGGCACGATCCTTGTACTATACATACTACTACCCCAATAGCTGCGACCGTATGGCCGCAGCTACGTTTACGTCCGAACGTACTGTAGGTGGCGCGGGCGGTTTGAAAGAGGTGCATTTGGGGCAGTCCCATGGTTTAACCAAAGTAGCGGCGTTCAGTATCGCTAAATTCTTCTCCCAAATCTCTTCCGTCTCGTCATACCATGAAGACGAAAGACCAGAACCTATAAACCAATAGACATTATGCTTCTCGCAGTATACAAACTGCGCCTTTCTCACGTTCAGACAGATGCTTTGGCAATTTTCTTTGCATTCGGGGCATGACCCGCCTCGCGGGCAATCACATGAATCATCATTTGGTTCACATTGGAATCCTAGCGTACTCGCCAGACGATAGCCACTGGCGGTGTCGTTTACTGGGCAGCACTGAACATCGTTACCAGATAGCACAAGCTTGTATACTTGCTCTGCGGTCATGTTCTCGTTAGCCCCGTTCAAAAAGACATAGAATAGAGTTGTTGGGTCGTAAGTGTACATATACATCCTCATTTTCATTTAACATTAAGGGTCAAAAACAATAACTGTATTCGTTTACTAAGGCCGTAGGTTATAGATCGTGCGTATGCACGATCTATAACCGGCTACCTTATTACTTGGTTATGCGGCAACCTGCCGCTGTATGTCGTCTCCGATATAGCGGTATCGCGTAGCTCTACGTGTTTCGGTGCTCCCACGTTCCACAACTTCCAAGAGCCCTTCTAGCTCGAAGTGGCGTAGCCATCGCCAAACATTCATGGGAGCAATACCCATGATGCGTGAAGCCTTATCGCAGCTTATGAACCACGCATCATGTTTTTTGTGTAGTTCCAGGTCTCTACAGACGGCCAGTAACTGGCGCTTTTGCCGAGACTTGTATTTGTCACAGATTGCGGGAAGCGGGTTTGATAGTACCCGCTGAAAGGATTGGTACACGGTATCGCTTTCGATGTTTATCTCAACCCAATCCCATACGTAGACCCATTTATCCAATGCTGCTTGGTAGTTGGGCTTCTCGACAAACCTTTTTGAGAGGTTAAACCATCGCCTGAATAACGGCTCTAAATCCTCTGCATCCAACTCTTCCAACTCAGGAATAGCTTTCAACCGTCTAGCTACATCCATGATACCCGCGTTCTTATAGCCTTGACCGGGTGCAGTTAGACGGGCAGCATCAATTGCTGCGTAGATACGTTGCTTTACATCCTCTTGTAACTGGAATGTTATAGAGAAGGTCTCAATAGTCTCTATTGTCTCTGCTATCTCTGTATTCTCTATACCATTACTAACGACTTGGTTATCCCATGTGTCGTTATCATTGCTGCCCGTAGACCGGTTAGCCGTATACTTTTCATACGTAGCAAGTAAATCAGTTTTAGGTTTGTCGGTATCAGGTTGGCGGGTAGCATCGGCAATCGGTAGCTCGATTAACCAGCTACTAGGGCAAGCTGGTGGGCTAGTACCATCACGAGATAACCATTCGTAGGTACCACCGGTTACATGCCGGGACGGTGGCGCGATAACCTGGATGCCATACGACCGTATATCCATTCCAGGTTTCCATTTTGTAGAGTTTTTGTATTCAATGTCGGTCGGGACGGTCAGGTAAATATGCAATCCCCCGGACCCACTACGAACGGACCAGTTACGGGGCAAGGGTCCATACTGCTCTTCTAGAGCAGGGAGCGCTGCCAAGTCGTCTATGTCCAGGACTAGCAGACCTCGACCGGTGGCAATCCCGACGTTAGCCCCGTTACGCCAATACTGATTCCAGCGTTTGACCTTGCGGGCCTCCAACGAAGCGCCATAAACACCATCGCGGAGAATTGGGTGCTTGCCCGGAGTAGGGCAATCGGGATTACCACACGTACAGGCGGCAATGCCGCCGTTAAGGAGGTATTCCGGCTCTATCCCGTAGTTCGGGACTACTAATAGTCCCTGCCGCGCGTACTCGATTGCAGCTTGTAGCGAATCAACCATTACTTACCGCCTCCCCCAACGCGATTCTCATTCAGGAATCGACGAATCTCGGCAGGTTCGTATTTCACTGATCCGCCTACTCGAATGGCGGGAAGAAGACCCTGTTGGGTCATGCGCGCGACGGTAAAAGTACTGCAATCCAGCAGACGGGCGGCCTCCTTGCGAGATATCAACGGTTCTGACATTTCTCGCAACCTCGGTGTGTAACTAAGCATGTAATTGCTACTCGCAACTAACACTTACATCTAGTTCTACTCATTTGCTGCGAACTGCATAGAGAAAGAAGTGCCTTGTTTTATAGGCTCAAATTGCATTCATTTTGACCGTCGATAGAGTGCGCAAAGATTCTGCACTCTGTCGAGTGTCATACATTAGAGGTGGTCGCGTGTTATGACATTGATGATCTGTAAGAGTGACATACATATAATAAGTACGGTAACTGCGGGCGAGTCGCGAATTAGAAAAGTAGTGAGGGTAGGCGGTTAGAGGGTTAGAAAAGTAGCCCATGCCGTTTCACATCCCACCCATGCCCAACATTCGCGAATCTACCGCCCAACGGCAAATCCGCCCTCTACCAACGAAAAAACCCCGTCTAGCTGCACACTAGCGGGGTCTACGATTGATACGGCTGATCGTTACTAACCGATTACCATTGCCTCGCTCGCATCGCTTCTACCACCATCGTCGGATTAAGATGACGGATATATCTATCAGTAGTCGCCAGCGACGTATGACCAAGCTGCGCCTGAATGACGTTCAATGGCGTCTTCTCCCCCGCCACCTCGAACGCAAAGGTATGTCGCAATCCATGAGCATGAACACGCTTCTCGATTCCAGCCCGCTTTGCCAATCTGGGGAATAGAGCACGAACGTACGGGGCTTTGACAGATTCACCGTCCAAGGTGCAGAACACAGGAGACCTCCTAGGCAATCCAAGCTCCTGCCGCTCATCTAACCACGCTTGTAGGATTGCCCATCCTTGCTCATCCATGCCCACAACGCGGCTACGGTCACCCTTGCCATGTAGCACACGAATGCTTCCCTTATTTGCGTCCAGGTCTTTCGGCAGCAACGCCAGAGCTTCGCTAATTCGCAACCCGGCACGATACAGGACCACAATCAATGCCCGATTGCGAATGCCCGTAGGAGCCTTCTTGGAGCACGCTCCTAGCAAAGCATTCACCTCCTGCTTAGTAAGCGGCTCGGGTGGCAGCTTCTGTCCCTTATTCGCCGGAATGCTTCCCTTTTGTGCTCCCATCTCCCACATCCTCCACATAATTGGCTATATCGCTTTTGCGGAAAAGCGTAACTATATCACTATCATATAGGTCAGCATGGGGTGGGTCAAGCAAAAGCGTAACTCCGCTGAAAGTTTTTTGGTTGCCCCATACTGCCCTCTGCCAGCGAACTCGATTCGCTCCGTACTGGCAGTAGTGGCGGTAGATACTGCCAGCGTCGTCGGGCGTCGCGGCGTTTGTCTCCAGCTTACGTCGCGGCGTTTTTATTTTCATTATCTGTATTATCATGTTTGAACTTACAAACGGTAGACCACGTTGCGTAATGTGTGGCGAGCAAATCTACGCAAACCCCTCAACATTGGGAGCCAATCCAACTCATCCCCAATGTTCATCGGATTGGCAAGATAAATTGAGTATTGAGGCGCGTAGGGCATGCGGCAGGGCAGGCGACTCCTCGAATGTCATGGCCCACAGCTTGCGCGGGGACACGGCCAGCATCTGGGCCGCGTCACGGGCGTTCACCAACATCGCGGGCTTCGCAGCAGTCTCGCTCATCGTTTTCCTTTCTTGGTTTTGCGGCCCGCAGCCCATCGCAGCGATGGGTCATGTGGTTCGCATCAAACCAAATTAAGGGAGGCTCGCACAAACTGTATTCGTGCGAGCCATCTGTGCGAGGGATTCGCAGTCAGCAGCACCGCTTTGCCGCAGAATGCAGCCAGGAGTTTTTCCCTCGAGCAAATACGCACCGTTGTGCGAATGGATTACCGCGTTCTCGACGCGGCTTAATGATCGCGGTTGGAATTGAAGCTCCGTGAGTAGATCATCCGCCAGCTTGGGGTTATCGGCCATGCGGCGGGCGGCTTCGGCATTCCATTGATCGAAGCTCTCAGAATCGTGTCGCTTGACTTCCGGGAGCCCCTCCTCGACTCGCTGCCGCTCTACGGATGCGTTTTTGGTGCTGACTGGCTGCTCGACGCTTGCGGCTTGAGAAAGCAATCCTTGCTGCCCCGGCAGAACACCCTCGTCGAAATCCTCGGGGATTCCTTCGAGGGTGGGCTGGCGACTTTTGCGATTGGCCTGTTCGATGCGGTCGGGATTGTACTCCTCCACGATGGAAGATGCGTCAGTGGATCCTTCTCGCGAAAGAGAAAAAGATTCTGCGTTAGCCCCGAAGTCGAAGCTGGTGTCGCTTACTTCTTCTTGTCCGCCGCCTTCAGGGTGTCCACCGCTTTCTTCACCGCTTCCCTCTGTGGCATCCCCTTTAGCATCAGGGACCGAATCAGTGCCACCACTCGATTGTCGCGAAAGTGCATCATGGTAACTCTCCAACTGCCCTTCGATAAACTCATCGACCGTAACGTCTTCAAACTGCTTAATGCCACCCTGAAGTGTTTCAAACAATCCGCTTTCAATATCGCCGCGTCCAACTTGGCTAGCAATCGCATGTAGTGACGGGAATTCACCGTCACGCAAAGCCTGCACATGCTGGTCGAAGCCGGGAATGTTGGAGGCATCCCCAGCGCGACGCTCGACAAGTCTCGCCCTTCCCGAAGCGGACTTCTTATCCGCGAACAGGGTATTGTATTCCAGCCGGACCTCGCCACGCCACTGATTCTCAGCATCTGTGTAATCTTTTGCAGACTGCACAATCTGCGCCGTCGCTTCTGATGGAAGGCTTTCCAGTTCCCTTAAAACCTCCTCGTGAACATTCCCGCGACGGTGCATGCCGTCCAGTTCCTTGCGAATGGCGGGGTCGGGGTGCCACCTGTTTCCGCCGAGCATTGTGTCGAACACTTCTCGCAATTCTGGCGGGATGCGCTCTTTGAGTGGTGATTTCGCGAGGTTTCGGTAAACGCTGGTCAGCCATTCCTTGAATTGGCGGAACACTTCCTTGAGCGCACGGTTGGGCGCTTTGCCGTCGCGCAAATACCGCTCGAACATGCGAGCGAATCGCTCCTCGTTGGCGGCCGTCCACTTGCCGTTCTTTACACCTAATGCGGATTCTGCTTTTGCAAGCTCTTCCGGTTTAAGTGCGCGACGGAATACGTGAGTAAGCTCGTGGACGAGTGTGCTGACATCGCGAGATTCTGTAAACGCCCGAATGACGGCCCGACCATCCTCGATAAACTCCACTTCACCGCGGATGGGGTTGCCTTTGGATTTTTGGGCGAGGATGCTCGGATTGTTCGGGTCGAAGGTGCCGCGGTTGCCGATCGCGGATTTGATCTGGGTGGAGTCGAACGCAACTATCTCTTGGTGGCTGTATCCGACGGGGGAGTAATCGAGCACGGCACCATCGTAGCCAGCGTTTTTCGCGGCACGGGTAATATTTTCGGGTGAAGCATCGTCGGACAGTCCCAATGCCTGCCGGGCCAGAACTTGCTTGTCTTCACCCCATCGTGGATATGAAAGTCGTAGCGGATTTTTGACCGACAGATAAACCGGAATAGCTGCTTTCTTGCCCTGTGAAACATTTGGGTCCGTCGAGAAATAGAACCCCTTGCCAAGCTGCCCACCATCCGTCGCGGAGCCGATTTTAGACGGAGCGAATTCGGTAAACCCGGGCGTGTCCGTGCCGTGATACACCACCTTTGGCGTGCCGTCGGGGTTGACGACGGCAGATACTGAGGCGGAGTTGAAATTCATCAATTCCCGCAATACACTATTCCATGCGCCTTCATCAGCCGTTGAGCTACCAAGCCCGGATGCCCTTGCGGTATCGGCCGTAGATACTCTCGGCTTTTGAAGGCGTTCTTTCAGCCCCACTCCATGCAGATACATCTGCTGGGTTTTCGGGTGCCGGCGAACCAGCACCATAACGATGTTCTCGCGGTTGGAAATCTCCACCGGCGCAGCAATATAGAAGTCGTCTCGCTGATCTTTCTTATCGCGGTGGAACACAACGCCCTGTTCGATCACATCCTTAACAGCGGAAAAGGCAACCTTCTTCGCATTGTTCGCTCCGCCGTGATGCAGCGAGTCGCGTACGGATTGGCTCGTCAGCGCCACTTCGCCAAGCTCCGGGCTGACCGCTTTTCCACCCTGCTGCCTGAATACATTCGAAGCCCATTTCACCACATCGGCGTATCCACCTTTCGGCGCATCTTCGATCCGCAGAGACGCGACCGGCTTCCCGTCCAGAAATCTACGGCGCGACAACCTCTCCCAATCTCCGAACCACCGCTTGAACGACGGCGAGCGCGGGCCCTGTTTTATCCACGACTTCCGCGCCGCTTCTACATCGTCCGGCCTCGCCCCCGCTTCCCCTGCCTGCGCGAGTGTACTTGGCGAGTCCCCGCCCCGCCGCTTCCGGAGAAACGCTGAATTCTTGACGCTTGTCAGTTCCGCATCAGCGACAAACTTTTCCACCAACTCGTCCAGCGATTCGCCGCGATACTCGGCGACCGCGTTGGCGATTGCAAGAAGGCTATCGGCTTCATCCATGCCCTCTCGCCGCTTGAGCGCCTCGTCGGTTTTACTGCCTCTGTCGAAGCCGGTGGCGTGGGCGACTTCATGGCCGACGGTTAGTCCGTGCGGACCTTCCGCATCCGCACGCGAGTTAGCAACCGGTCGAGGTCCTTTACCTTCAAGCCGCGCTGCTTAGCGAAGTCGCCTTTGTACACGCCAGCATCGCGGGCTTGCACCCAGTCGGCCGCAATCTGAGATTCGCTATGTACAGTTTCATAATCGGCTTTCTTTCGGCCGGGTCGTTTCTTATCGCATGGCGTCGATAACTGAGCTGCACCCACTGGGGCAGTCCACCCGTTAAGAAACTCTCGCAAGTGTCGTAGGGATTCGCGTTCGGCACGCCGTCGTGATTGATGGAGAGTTGCCGATGGAGAAAAGTTAGCTCGCCCAGCCTTGGTCTTGCGGCCTTGCTTGGCTGACTTTTTGCCTCTCACCTTCGCGTTACGATCCGAAATCTCACGCTCGTCGGCAATGTCTTGCCGGTCTTCGTGGGGATCTGACGGCAATAAAAAGTCGGTGGTATCGTAAGCTGAACGCAAGGCGTGTCGGACTATGGTTACATCACCAACCAGCCCGTAGCCTTCCAGGCCGTCAATCAGGTTTGCCCATTCGGGGGCACCCCACCAGAGCCACACGCCATCAGATTCAGGCTCAGCGTCTACTTGCGGCCGTTCCGGCTTTGGCAAATTCTGCTCCAGGGCTTCCAGATAACGGCGGTTAAAGTTCTCGACAATCTTTCGTCTTTTCTCTTCAAGCTCCATTTGCTCAAGACGCCGCCTGACCACTCCGAGACAGTCACTGATGGAATTCGCAAGTTCGCGTGAGAGTACCGAGCTTCTGTCGAAGCAAGCCGTAGTGCGAAAATCGCCCATGAGGCATTCCTTTCGTTTGGGCGACCATCCGGCTGCCGTGGGAAGGAATGTGGAACCACGGACAGCCGGCGGTCTGTGCGGTAGCGAGCCGCGACCCGATGCCGCAATTTTAGAAAAGATCGAAAAATTGCCGCCAGATGGCGCGGCCGAGAATCTGGTCACATCCGCAAAAAGAATGCTTAGCGATGGCAAGGAGCGCGGATACAGTACAACACTTTTCGTGGGCGAGTTTGCTCATGCCCGCATTATGCTTGAGCGGTCAAGAAATAGAATTAATTCAACTTCCAAATTCGACGTTTTTTGGAAACTCGCCAGTTGCGTATTTCCACAAACGGCTTAAAATTGAAATAAGATCGGCAGCTATTTCCACAATTCAAGGCGACAAAATGGACAAAGAACGTTTCACCCCGCTAGCAACTGGTGAGGTACGGCGTTTCCACAATGAGCTGACGAATAAGCCGGATTGGCAGTTTATTCCGGCTGAGTTGCCAATTGCCTGGGAGTTCTCGACGCGCCTATGGCCGCTTCTAGTTGAGGCAAAGGAGGCTCTGGGAACGCTTAACGGCATTGGTCGTACACTCCCCGATCCTGAGCTTTTGATTCGCCCCCAGCAAACGCGAGAGGCCATTCAGTCATCGAAAATAGAAGGAACGGTGGTGACTCCGCAGCAGTTGCTGCTGTATGAGCTTGATCCTCGCGAGCCGGCAAGCGCTGAAGGCCGATTGGCTGATTGGCGTGAAGTTTTTAATTACACATCTGCCATGCGGCGCGGCTGCGAAATGCTTAAGGAGTTGCCTACATGTAACAGGATCATCAAAGCCATGCACCTAGAATTAATGCGTGGTGTTCGCGGTGAACGGAAACTGCCGGGCCAATTCCGGCCAATGCAGGTTCAGATCGGATCGTCCGGGAGATACGTGCCACCTCCGGCGAGCGAGATAGATCGGCTCATGGGGAATTTGGAGGCATATCTAAACTTAGACGAGTACCCCTACGATCCGTTAGTAATGTGCTTCATCACGCACTATCAATTTGAAGCCATTCACCCATTCGCTGATGGCAACGGCCGCGTTGGTCGATGCCTGCTTGCGTTACTAATTTACCTCAAGCTCGGCCACCATCTACCGTGGCTCTACCTCAGTCCATACTTCGAACAATACGACGATGAGTACGCAAGCAATCTATTTCGAATCAGTACCCACGGCGACTGGGAACGCTGGGTCGAATTCTGCTTGAATGGCACAATCAGGCAAGCCAGAGATTCGATCTCACGGTGCGAAAGACTTAACAGCCTACTGACGGACTACTACAGGCGAATCACCGCCTCCTCTCCACGCACCGAGACGATCGTTCGTCAGCTATTCAAGAATCCGATTGTTAACATACCAGAAGTTCGAAGGATTTGTGGTAATATCTCCCATAACACGGCACAGCGAGACATCGACAGGCTGGTTGGCGACGGAATACTGTCGCCCCTCGGAACTCGCCGCCCGCGATCCTACTTCTCGCGAGAGATTTGGGAGATTGCATACGGCGACATGGGCGAAGCCAATAACGCTGATGCAGACAGCGATCCTGAGGACAACAACTAGCTCTTGTCCGCATTGTTCGCCCAGCGCTTCGCCGCCGCCTTTTTCGCAATCGCCTTACGTTTCGCGGCCGACAGCTTCTCTGCCCGCGCCTTACCACCCTTCAGGCCACCCAGCCGCCCCAGAGCAACGGCAGCGGGGTTCTTTTCTGGCTCCTCCTTGGCGGCCTTTTGGGGCTCGGCGTCGGGCACTATCGTATCCAGCACCTTACGGGCGAGTTGCTGGTGATCGGCCTGCTTCTTTGTGGTTCGCTTCTTTGCCATGTTGAAGGGCAGCGCGTAAATGCCGGTGGCCGGGACAACGGTGGCATTGTATCCCCGCTCCCCACGGAACGCCAACGCCTCCACAGTGCCGCTGCGCCAGTGGTTGACCAGAACGCCCCTGTTTTTCGCGGAAGGCCGAAATGCTGACCTACAGCATCGCGAGCACGTTCGCCCAACACCACTTTATCACCGTTGACGTTTTGAGCGTGGCGAGAGCATAATACCGGCACTGAACCATTGGGGCAGCCGTTTCTGTAGCGGCTGCGGAACTAGTTATCTCAAACCCTTTACTGAATCGACTAGAAATCAGAGTGCTTGGGCGAGGTGGGCCTTCCGGTTTTAGGTAACGAATCCGGGGGCGGTCTAGTCCGCCTAGTAAGCCAACGCTTCGCCGTGTTGTTTTTTCTGTAGGTAAGATTTGCTTTCACCCGTCTCGTTTTTTTTGATAACTAGTTACCGTAGGTGCTCAATGGGGTGGGGGCGTGGTTAAGATATTTCGTCCCACGGGTCCCCCGGGGCGTCTTGGTCTGAATTTGGATCCTGCCCCAACCCCATCGGCTCCACTCCACACAACTGCCCCATCGTTACGCCCAGTGCTCGTGCCAGGCCGACTAACGTGAGCAGGTGCGGGTTGGTCCTGGCCCCAGTTTCGATTCCGCGGATTGTGCCTTCCGGGATGCTAGCCGCTTCAGCTAGTTGCGACCTCGACAGCCCGCGTGTCTCTCTACATCGCTGGAGGTTCTCCCTTAACGCTCCGAATACAATTAAGCCTGTTGAGTTAGCGTCACGGTCGATATTTCCCGTAGGTGGCGACGAAACCCCATCAATGCTCGGGAAATTGATAATTGTGTCACCGTCGCCACTTGAAGAATTAAGAAATCGCGACTTTGTAGTGTGGTGTTGGTTCATCGTGCATTCTGAGTCATCAAGATTCGGAGAGTATGACATAAGTGGCGACGAAACCCCGTTCTTATTCGGGAAATGAGAGGTTTCGCCGCCGCCGCCACTTGTAGTGATGTGGAATTTCGTTTTCGTGGTGCGTTGATCGTTCATTGTGCGTCTTAGGTTTAAGAAAGTTAGCTAATTGCGACATGGTGGCGACGAAACCCTACTAAACCTCGCGGATTATTGAATTTCGCCGCCGTCGCCACTTGAGGATTATTAAATTCTGCAAACGCGATCTAGTTGCTGCTCTGCTGTTCCAAAGTAGGCGCTGCACCCAGAAAGTGCTTCCCCGTGGCGGCGAAACCCCAAAGTTTCCCGATGAAAAGCGAATTACGCCGCCGCCGCCACTTGAGTATTCTCTGAAATTTACTTTTTGCATCGTGTGTTAGGCCGGGGATTCGCCGCGAGTGACGTTGAGATGGTTACAACAACCTCATTACGAATGGCGGGCGGGAGCTTGAACCACACAGAGTTAATGAAGGCCAGCTGCGAATCAAGATCGCTTGTCCCCGGTGAAGCTAACCTGGGGTTTTCTGCGCTAACTGCTGCGCCTGGCGCTGCGCTACTTTGAAAAGGTGTTGATTTCTCGGGGAAATCGCAATGAGCTTCCTGATTAAGAGTCAGTTGCTCTGCCAGTTGAGCTAAGGGAGCTTCGATTTCGCGGGCCGTGTAGTGGCTGCGGTAGGCTATCCAGTCTATCGCATTTGGGCGGGTCGGCAAAGTGGCTGGCCGGGTTGCCGGGGGCTCGTGTTTTACACAGCAGCAGCGATTACGATGTGCTTTTTGGCGGTAGCACCTTCACGGTCGAGCTTTGCCGCCACGATTCGTTTTTGGAACGCACTCGAAGGATGCCATGGAGGAGCGTTACTTGATTCGCGACATCTGCTTCAGGAAGTCTTCTTCCAGGCGGCGGAGGTCCCCGAAATGATCGCGGAACTCTCGCACTCTGATCGTCGGATCATCGGCCGCTAACTGCGGCTTTTTAGAGAGCATCTGTAAGTAGTTCGCGTATTCCTTGGTGCGGTATTTAATCAAGAAATAATTGAGTGCCCAAGCGTCTGCATAAGCATCTACGGCTGACTGCGGATTACGAAGGCGATCGTCGTCCGAGATCAGTTGTTCGAAGGTTTTATTGTTCCAGTTCGACAAATTCCGTTGGAACCGTTCGAGACGCGGATAATTGACGCGCCCAATACCCCGCCATGTACGCGAGTTTGATAGATCGGGTGCCTCGAAATAGGCTGCCATTCCTTCGCACTGCCAAAGCGGGATATCCGCAAATCGGCTTTGTAATCCGCAGTTGAAGGCAATTTGATGAGTTGCCTCGTGAACGATGGTCGTTACCAGGGGAATAGCTCCGGGCTGCGATAGCATCTGGTTCAACTCGTGTATGGAACCTCGGCGCGTGCCCGCCGAACGGCTGCCGGCCGCATCGCGCACGGCTTCCGTACCGGTCAGGTCGAACATGCTAACGCAGTTCGATCGCAAGCTGTAGAAGCCGATGATATTCCCGGTACCGCCCGGCAAATCTTCGCGACTAGCGGCGTCGTACATTTGTCGATTGGCAAAAACGAGCACCGGTAGGGGGAACTCGGGCTCATGGACTTCGAGCCCCTCTTTTTCCCAGTAGTTGATGAACGCTTTAAGTAACCGCTCGAGCAGCGAGCTAGTCCATTGCGCATAAGTTCGCGACGTGTTGTAACACACCACATAATGCGGCGTGGTATGGACACGAAAGCCGGCCGGCAGCGTTGCCAGCATTCTCTTGCCCAATTGCTCTGCCGTAAGCGGTTTGAAAGGTTCCTTAAGTTCAACCCGACTTTTTATCTCTCGTGGCTGAATTGTCCAAAGAATGCCGTCGTCGCCTTCGAGCAGGATGCCGCCATCGACCGCTTCGATGACAATCCGTCCTATGGCCTCATGCTCACGACCATCGCTGACGAATGTGACTCGAACAGCTTGTTGTTCAATGGGTGCCTTGTCACGTTCCGCGGCGTTAGTAACCGCCACAGACGCGCAGAGGAAGACTACCGTAGCGACGACACAAATCTTCCATCGTTGAATTCGATTAATGTTCAAATCGACGACTCGTGGCTGGTTGGTGTGACGGCAAAGACCCGCCTGCAGAGGGGCGGTAATGTGACGCACGCTTCAAAACTTTGGACGGTAGATACCTCTATTCTAGTGTAGATAGCGTGGAACATCCTACGCTGTCGTTAAAGCTTTTCAGTTGGTGTGCCAGGGGCGGCTTCATTCTGTGATTTTTCTTGACTTCACCGCTCTATTTGGCTATTTTCGCGGCGGTCATCGCTGGTGCGGCGGGCACCATAGAATCTTTAGTCAACTCGAAACTTCTGGCGGCACACCTTTCGGCTTGCCGCTTCGTTGAGTTGGTACGTCGTGCTCAAACGAGCTCGTACGACAACTATCTTCGAACACATTTGCCGCAATCGAGCAAGGCGATTGCGAGCAGAAAGTAGAGCACATGATGTCGCGAAAGTTTTTCTCCAAGAAGGGTTTCCCCATTTCTATTTTCGGACGCGGTAAGAAACAAACTCGCCCGCGCGCCAGGAATCGTGTTCGTCGCGACAGCGATCTTGGAATGGAATCGCTCGAGCCACGTTGGGTGCTGGCCGCCGGCGATCTCGATCTCACGTTCAGCGGCGATGGCCTACACGTGCAAGACTTGGGCCTTGGTCTCGATGAAGAAGTAAACGCGGTCGCGGTGCAAAGCGACGGAAAAATTGTCGTGGCCGGCATCACCAATACGCCTGGCGGAGCCGATCGCGACTTCATGGTCGCCCGCTTCCATGCCAATGGCTCGCTCGATACGTCGTTCGGCACCAGCGGCTACACGATCATCAACATGAGCGGCTTCAGTGCTCCCGGCAACAATGCAGACGATACGATCAACGATATCGTGATCGATTCGGCGGGCCGGATTGTCGTCGTCGGTGCGGCCCAGTTTCCAGCTTCCGGCGGTAACACGGGTTTCGGCATAGCGCGCCTCACGGCAGATGGCCAGCTCGACACCACGTTTAGCGACGATGGGAAACTCATTTCCGTATTGCAGAATTCACTTGGCCAGAACATCAACGTCACGCCCAGTTCGATCGCATTGCAGGCCGATGGAAAAATCGTCGTCGGCGGTACCGCAAACACCCCCACGGCCCCCACGCATCGCGACTTCGTGGTTGCCCGCTTCAATGAAGATGGCACGCTCGACACTACCTTCGACGATGATGGCTACGTTTTCACCGATTTCGACGGTGGCTTCTCCTCGCTCGCAGACGACAATCTGCTCGATATCGCCATTCAGGCCGATGGCAAGATCGTTGCCGTCGGCAACGCGGTGACGGATGAGCTACGTGCGGTTGGATCGCAAGAAATCGCCATCGTTCGTTACAACGCCGATGGTTCGCTCGATACCACCTTCGGCAGCAACGGTAAAGTTGTTACCGATGTAGCCCCAGCCGCTTTCTCCTCGCAAGATACGGCAACTTCGGTCGCCATCGAAGCCGATGGGCGAATCGTGATCGGCGGATTCTCCTCGGTGCGAAATAGCAGTGCGACCACCACGATCAACCTCGACTTTGTTTTGGCCCGCTACAACACGGATGGCACGCTCGACACCACGTTCGCCTCGTCGTCGGCTGTCCCGGGTACTCTTCGTGTCGATATGGGGACACTCAACGACGAAGGTCGCGGACTGATTCTCCAGCCGATGCCAGATGGCAAGTACGTCATCGGTGGCCGCGCCGCTACTTCTGCCGCCACCGCACAATTCGCAGTCGCACGAGTCACGACCAACGGTCAGCTCGATACCACGTTCAGCGGCGACGGGCGCGTCACGCAGTCGTTCCCTGGCACCACTAACCAGGCCAACGACATCGTCATGACGCCGGACGGCAAAATTCTTATCGTCGGCTGGGTGCAAACCACTGGCGGTAATCGCGATATCGCCATGGCGCAGTATCAATCCGGTTTGCTCATCGCCGAGGCTGGCGGACCGTATGTCATCAACGAGCCGGGCGGTTCCGTCACGCTCAATGGCAGTGGCGCAGGGGCGGGCCTCACTTACGAATGGGATTTCGATGGCAGCGATTTTAGCACCATTGAAGCCACCGGCCAAACTGCCGTGTTTACTACAGGTGCCGTCGATGGCCCCACCTCGTTCACGGTCTGGCTGCGCGTGACCGATAGCAACGGCTTCCAAGCCCTTGATTCCGCTGTCATTCAAGTTCTCAACACGGCCCCTTCCATCACGGTCGACGCCGGAATGGTCGCGATCGACGAAGGCCAAACGGCTACCAACAGCGGAACCTATTTCGACATTCCAGACGATGTCGTCAGCATTTCCGCGTCGCTCGGAAGCGTTACCTACGCAGATGGCGTATGGAACTGGTTTTACACGGGCAGCGATGACCTGCCGACTACACCTGTGGTCGTTACCATTACCGACGACGATGGCGACACGTCCACGGTTACGTTCGACTTGCTTGTCAACAACGTGGCTCCAACTCTGGCGGTCGATAGTACAGTCGTCGCGATCGACGAAGGCCAAATCGCCACGAATTCGGGTAGCTACGCAGATGTTCCCGCCGACACGGTAAGCCTGACGGCTTCCATCGGCACCGTTACCTTTAGCGGTGGTTTGTGGAACTGGACCTACGATGGCACCGATGACTTAGCGACCACTGTAGTTACCATCACTGCTTCAGACGACGACGGCGCATCCACGATCGCTACATTCGATCTTACGGTGAGCAACGTCGCGCCGGTTGCCACTGCGGATACTGCAACCGTTACGATCAATGAAGGCCAAACCG